>JBNMNM010000142.1:0-7332 GCA_051275585.1 bacterium
TAACTAGAGTTTCCAATCACTAAAGCAATTCTTCTTTTATGACTTTTTTTTGCTTTTAATGCTCGATCTTGTTCTGCATATCCAGAATTGACGGAACCCATTAAAAGGAAGAAAACACTAATCAAAGATATAATCATTTTTCGGAGCATCTGCATTTTCTTTACTTGAAATCGCAGTAGTTTCATAAATAAGCCTAAAATTGGATTTTGTTCAAATAAACAAATGGAAATTAAAGTATTTCATGATTTGAAAAGTATTTCAAAGGAGGAATGGTCACAATTAGTGAAACCATCTTATCCTTTTCACGAATATGACTACCTTTTGGCACTGGAAGAAGGAAATTGTACAGGTACAAAAACAGGGTGGTTTCCTTGTTATATTACTGCGTGGGAAAATCAATTACTGGTTGGTGTTACTTTTCTTTATATCAAAAATCATAGTTATGGAGAGTATATTTTTGATTGGGAGTGGGCAAATGCTTATTCAAATCATAAAATTGAGTACTATCCTAAAGTAGTTTCTGCCGTACCATTTACGCCAGCAACTACTCATAAATTACTCATTCACCCAGAAGCTCATCAAGATAAAGTTGCTGAATATTTAATTCATGCAAGTCTTGATATTACTAAAAAGCTCAATTGTAGTTCTTCTCATTTTCTGTTTATTCATCCTGATGAAATTCATTTTTTTCAAAAAGCGGGCTTTAGTATTCGTCATAGTTACCAATATCATTGGAAAAATCAAAACTATGAATCCTTTGATCATTTTTTAAGTCATCTAAAAGGAAAACGACGAAAAGAAATCCTTAGAGAGCGAAAAAAAGTTTTTGATAGTAATATCAAAATTAAAATTCTGACAGGAAACCAACTTAAAAGAGAGCATAGCCACTTGATGTATCGCTTTTATCAATCAACTATTGATAAAAAGAATGCAATTTCCTATCTTTCCATAGAATTCTTTGAGCAAATTTTTGAATCAATGCGAAATGAAATTGTTCTATTTTTAGCTGAATCTCAAGGAAAGTGGGTTGCTGGATCAATCAATTATCATAAAGATAATCATCTGTACGGTCGATATTGGGGCTGTGTACAAGATTTCCAAAGCCTTCACTTTGAACTTTGTTATTACCAAACAATTGAGTATGCAATTCAACATAACATCCAACTATTTGAAGCTGGTGCTCAAGGTGAACATAAAATCAAACGTGGTTTTCTGCCAGAATTAACCTACAGTGCTCACTGGATTGAACACTCTGGTTTTCGTCCTGCAATTCAAAACTTTATTGAACAAGAAAAATTATCCATTCAAGAATATTTTCACAATACTCAAAAACACCATCCCTTTAAAGAAATATGAATCAAGAACAAGAAGTTTATATACCACCAAAACCACTTTCAAAATTAATCAAAGCAATTATTGCTGTTAATACCTTATTTTTCATATTTTCTTATCTTGTTCCATTTATACTACCAGATGAACTTTCTCAACCACTTCGAAAAGGTATGTTTGGTCTGCTTCCTTCTCCAAGTAGTCTATCATTAAAATTACTTGGTTGGGCTGATCTTGGAGCAGTTCAAAGAGGTGATTGGTGGGTTTTGATTACAGCAATCTTTCTTCATGGCGGAGTTCTTCATATTATATTCAATCTGTTATGGGTGAAAGATTTAGGATCAGTTGCAGAAGATATATTTACTCCTTCAAAAATGCTTTTTATTTATGTTCTTTCAGGTATTTTTGGAAATGTAGTCGCTGTTTATACACCTTCCGTTCTCAATGAACTATTTTCAACAAATATTAGACCCGTTTCTGTTGTAGGAGCTTCAGGATCAGTATTTGGGCTTCTTGGATCATTAATCGGTTTTGGTTTTAAACGAGGTGGAGATATTGGCACCGCAATTATAAAACAATTTGGAAAATGGGCTATTTTGCTCATTGGAATTGGTTTCCTTTTTCCAAATGTAAGTAATTCTGCACATGTTGGTGGATGTTTAGCTGGAATTGTACTTGGTTATATTGTTCCCTTTAAAGAACCTTCTTACTCATATCAGGAAAAGAAACGTCAGCCCGCTATTTTAGGGATTGTAACGGCAGGAGTTTGCTTATTTTCTTTCCTTATGATGGCAACTCGTTTTTATGAAATTCTTCAAGAAATCAATCAACAATTTTAATAAATCGCAAAATGCTTGCAAGTTTTACAATTCTCTTCTAGGTTCTTGCGTTTTCTTAGCTCCATCATTATTTTGTAACTTTTGCAGGCATTGAATCCATGAAACGTGACGATCTTAGAAATATAGCAATTATTGCACATGTTGATCACGGCAAAACTACTCTCTTAGACAAAATGTTAGCCGATAGTGGTACATTTGAAGCACATGAAGAGATCGTAGAACGTGTAATGGACTCGAATCCACTTGAAAGAGAGCGTGGAATCACAATTCTTGCGAAGAATACGTCTCTAACTTATAAAGACACTCGTATTAACATCGTTGATACTCCTGGCCATGCTGATTTTGGTGGAGAAGTAGAACGAATCCTAAATATGGTTGATAGTGTTCTTTTACTTGTTGATGCGTATGAAGGCCCAATGCCTCAAACTCGATTTGTTCTTCGAAAAGCATTAGCTTTAGGATTATGTCCAATCGTTGTGATCAACAAAATTGATCGTGCTGAAGCTCGTCCAGATGAAGTTCATGATATGGTTTTTGACCTATTCGTTGAACTTGAAGCAAATGAAGAGCAACTTGAATTTACTCATATTTTCGCATCTGCAAAAGAAGGATTTGCAATTCGTGAACTTACTGATCCAAAAGAAAATTTAATTCCTTTACTTGATTTAATCCTTGAAAAAACGCCTCCAGCAGATGTTGATTTAGAGCATACATTCCAAATGTTAGTTACGGATATGCACTATGATAACTACTTAGGACGTCTTCTTCTAGGTCGAATTACTCGTGGAACCGTTAAATCTGGTGCTAGAATTTCTCGAATGCTTCCAGATGGAAGTATTGTAATGGAAAAAATCGGAAAACTTTTCTGGTTTGAAGGTCTTCAACGTGCAGAAATTCAAGAAGCTCGTGCAGGAGATATTGTTCTTATTGCAGGAATTACAGAGGGTGCTATTGGTGAAACCCTTGCAGATGCTGAGAACCCTGAAGCTCTTCCTGTTATCAAAGTTGATGAGCCTACGATCTCAATGAATTTCCGAGTAAATGACAGCCCGTTTGCTGGAAAAGAAGGCAAGTTTGTTACAAGTCGTCATCTACGAGCACGTCTAGAAAAAGAAGTTATGACAAACATCTCGTTGAGAGTAGATGATACTGACTCAATGGATGAGTTTAAAGTTTCAGGTCGTGGAGAACTTCATTTAAGTATCCTGATCGAAACAATGCGACGAGAAAGTTACGAATTTTCAGTGTCTCGAGCAAACGTAGTTTTCAAAGATATTGATGGTGTTCATTCAGAGCCAATTGAAGATCTTACGCTTGAAGTTCCAGAAGAATCATTAGGTTCTGTAATGGAAGAGCTTGGACTAAGAAAAGCAAATGTTAAAAACATTGAAAACTTTTCAGAATCATCCGTTCGAGTTTCAGCAGAAGTTCCAACTCGTGGATTGATTGGATTTCGTAGTCTTCTTCTTACGTTAACTCGTGGAGAAGGAATCATGAATCATTCTCTTTTAGGTTACGAGCCATTCAAAGGGAAAACGGTTACTCGAAATAATGGTGTAATGGTTGCGATGAAACAAGGTGAAGCTGTTCCTTATGGAATTTGGAAGCTTCAAGATCGTGGATCATTTATCATTACTCCAGGAACAGCAGTTTATGAAGGAATGATTGTTGGAGAGCATAGTCGTGATAACGATTTAGTGATTAATCCTTGCACTCAAAAACAGTTAAGTAATGTTCGTGCTTCTGGAAAAGATGAAGCAGTTCGAATCACTCCTCATTTAAACTTATCTTTAGAAAAAGCTCTTGAGTTTATTGAAGATGATGAGCTTGTAGAAGTTACGCCTGAAAGTATCAGACTTCGAAAGCGACATCTTACAGAAACAGCTCGAAAGCAATATGATAAAAGAAAGAAACAAGGTTAGTTTTTAAAAGTTACCATCACTAAATAATCTTAGTGATGGTAATGTCCCCTATGAACACACCTACTATTTAATTCTAATTAAAAGTTACCCAAAAAAGCCCTTCTACCTCCTTCCATCTATAAATATATTTGCCACATAGTTCACTTTCATCTTATTATCCAAAAAGAACAAAACTTCCCTTTCTGCAACTGATCAAAAGCAAAAATACTGAATTTTCTTACTAAAGGAAAAATGACATTAAGAGTTAAAATCTGGATAAGTATACTTTTAATTTTTAATGTCTATCCAACTACTGTTCAAGGGAAACCAGAAGTGCAATGGTTTGCCATCAATTGGATGCCTGCGATGAAAATTGTATCTAAAAATCCTGTCAAACTTGGTGGATTTCATGGAAACCTTTTGCATATGATCACCAAAGAAATGCCTGATTATAAGCATCATTATGTAGTAATGAATTGGCGACGATTTTGGTTTTCTGTTCAAAGACAATATCCCATTTGTAATAGCTTATCACTCAATAGCATGAACAGAAGTGGCACTGCAATTTTTTCTCTACCTACTCATATTGCATTCTCTCCACAAATTATTATGCTCAAATTTACCTACAAAAAACTAGGTAGACCTAAATCTCTTTCTTTAAAGAGTATAATTCAAAACAAAAGCCTTCATGGAATCTTGATAAAAGGCCGTTCTTACACGAAAAAAATTGATCAAATTCTAAAACAAAACCATAACAATTCAAATATTGATTATCATGTTATTTCAGAAAAAAGTTATCTTTGGATGCTTCTTTTAAAAAGAATGGATTACATTATTGAGTATCCAGTAGGAATTCATTACAACGTTAAAAGGCTATTTCCAAAGCATGTTGGAAAACTTGCTCAAGTTAGAATTAAAGAAATTAATCCTTATGTTTCTGTACGAATTGCATGTCCAAAAAATGATTGGGGCAAGAAAGTAATTTGTTCTGCAAACCAAGCTTTAAAAAAACTTTATCATACAAAACGTTACCAAAATACATATAAACAACTTTATAAAAAGAAAGATTTACAAAAAATTCTAACATATCATCAAAAACATTTTTCACAACAAAACCAGAAAGATTCTAGTTTTTGCAAAAAATTAAATTCATAATAAAAGTATATTTTTATTGAAAGAACCGTCTTTTTCTCACTTATAATAGGAAAAACCAAACTTCAAAATCTATTCTGAGAAAAAAATTATGTCAGACATTACAAATTATGATCATTTGCTGATTGTTGACCTAGAAGCAACTTGTTGTGATCGAAAAAGCATTCCACGCAATGAGATGGAAATCATTGAAATCGGAGCTGTTATGTTCGACATCAATGACTTACAAGTTGTTGATGAGTTTCAAACATTTATCCTACCGAACCAACATCCAGACCTCACAAAATTCTGCACAGACCTTACAAGTATTACTCAATCAATGGTTGATTCTGCTCCAGATTATCCTACAGCAATTAAAGAATTCCAAAACTGGCTCTCTTTATGGAATGACTATGTTTTTTGTAGTTGGGGAGACTATGATCGGAATCAATTTGATCAAGATTGCCAATTTCATCAAATTCCATTTCCTATTCAAGGAGAGCACATCAACATCAAAAAGTTATTTGCAAAGAATCAAGGATTGAAAAAAGGTGTTGGAATGGCTAAAGCATTAAACTTAGCTGGATTAGAACTTCATGGAACCCATCATCGAGGAATTGACGATGTTCGAAATATGGCTAGGCTTGTTCCTTATATTTTAGGAGAGCAACACATTTCTTTTCCAGAGCAAAAACCTAAAAGCAGGACATTATAAAGAGAAACCCAACAAACTAATTTGTTGGGTTTACAGTTTTTTACTTATTCTTCAACAGCTCCAACACTTGTTCCCAATAGCTTTGCACTTTCAAGCCAAGGATGACCAATAGGAACAAGTTTTTTCTTTCCAATTACATCTTCTAAGGGAATCGCTTTTGTTGATTCTCCATCAACTGAAATCATTACACCATATTCTTCTTCTTCAATCAGATTAATACAGGCACTTCCCAAACGTGTTGCCAAAAGACGATCCGCAGCTGAAGGCGTTCCTCCTCTCTGTAAATGCCCTAAGATTGTAACTCTAGACTCTAATCCTGTTAACTCTTCTAATTGAGAAGATAAAAGTAAAGTATTTTGAGAACGCTCTTTTTCTAATTTCCTTAATTCTTCTGAAGCAATTTCTTTCTCTTCTTTGTTTGTTGCTGCTTTTTTTTGTTCATGTGCTGCATTTAGTTTGCTTGCAATTTCTTTTGACATTGCTCCTTCTGCAACAGCTACAATACTAAAAGGCGTTCCTACTCGACTTCTTTTTTTAATTGAATCTGCTACAACATTTACATCATAAGGAATTTCAGGAATTAGAATTACATCTGCACCTCCCGCAATTCCAGCTCCAAGAGCTAGCCAACCAGCATTATGTCCCATAATTTCAACGACAATAATCCGATGATGACTATGAGCAGTACTATGAAGACGATCAATAGCATCTGTGGCAATTCCAAGAGCAGTATCAAATCCAAATGTGATATCTGTCATTGCAACATCATTATCAATCGTTTTTGGAAGTGTAATTACATTTAATCCTTTTTGAACAAGTCGATACGCATTCTTTTGAGTTCCACCTCCACCAAGACAGATTAAAACATCCAAATGGTGTCGATTATAAGTTTCAACAATAGCATCTGTCATATCAAGAGTTTTGCCACCAACAGAAAAACGATGAGGTTTATCTCGACTGGTTCCTAAAATTGTTCCACCAACAGTCAAAATTCCAGAAAGTGCTTCTCGATCTAAACGAATAGTACGATTTTCAACTAAACCTCGAAATCCATCTTTGAAGCCAATCACTTCCATTCCAAGATTTAGAGCTGCCTTACCAATACTTCGAATTGCTGCATTCAGCCCTGGAGTATCACCACCCGCAGTTAAAATTCCAACATATTTTGCCACAAAACTCCTTTAGAATTTGAATCTTTTAATCAAAAAAATATGAATACACAGACTACAAAAATATCAGTGAAAGAATTTTTTTAGTTGCTTCACAAATGCTTTTAACTCTTTTTCAAAAATAGAGGCGTCAGTATAAACCACATAGCCCCTCTTTGATACATAAAACTTTTGATAAAACACATAGTGATACTTCCAAATAACACGAGAGTAGTTATAACCTTTTGATAAATAGTCACCTTGAGGAA
>JBNMNM010000143.1:0-7312 GCA_051275585.1 bacterium
TTAAAAGGGATACTTTAGGTGATTTGTACTTATTCTTTAGTTGTGATTTAGGAAAGGAAACCATTAAACGAACCATGACTGGTAAGACAGCAGGTTTTGATTTTGGTTTGAAAACTTTTCTAACAATATCAATAGGAGAGGACATACAATCCCCATTGTACTTTAAGGAAAGCCTGAAAGAGATAATCAAAGCCAGCAAAGAACTTTCTAGTAAACAAAAGGGTTCAGGACATCAGAACACGGCAAAACTAAACCTTGCTAGAACTCATATAAAGGTAGCCAACCGAAGACAAGACTATCACTTCAAATTAGCCAAAAGTTTAGTTGATCAATACGACTATTTGTTTTTTGAAGACCTTGACCTCAATAAAATGAAAAAGTCTTGGGGTAGAAAGATTTCGGATCTTGGTTTTAGTGAATTTCTTTTAATCCTTGAACATCAAGCTAAAAAAGCAGGTGCAGTTGTACACAAAATAGATCGTTTTTTCCCATCAACTAAGCAATGCAACGAGTGTAAAAAGTTAAATCATGCAATCACCTTGCTTGATTGAACTTGGACTTGTAGTTGTGGCGTTTTTCACCATCGGGATAAGACAGCATCCATTAATATACATATGGAAGGGTTAACTTCCATTGGGCTAGGTTAAGTCAGACGGCGTTTATTCGTTGCATTAACCGCTTAACCCCAGAATCCCCCTACTTTAGTGCTGTACTTAGGACACATCTTTTTAAGAGGCTGATTTTACTGAATTTTGATAAAACCCAATTTAATGATCTTTAATGAGGCGATATCAACAAAATCAATCACTTAAAAAGCGTAATTTTCTCATAATTGAGATGTGTCCTAAGTACAGACTTTAGTGGGGGGAGTTTTTCAATGAAGCTTTTAATTTATTGATACAACGCTCAGATGTTTTAATTTTTTAAATAAAGAATTACAGCTCTTCTTTCTTTTCCTTTCAAATCATTCTATTTTAACCAATATTGTTTATGTAATGATTATTCCTTCGAGAAAAGAATGCCTATTTTTGAGTATCAAGCCCTTGATCAACAAGGAAAAACAGTAAAAGGGAAAATTGACTCACCTAGCGAAAAACAAGCTACTAATACTCTTCAGTCCCAAAAACTCTATCCTCTATCAATTAAAGAAACCAAAAAGACATTCTCTAAAGTAAAGGGAAAAAAGAAAGGGCTTTTACAAGGATCAGTCCCTATTTCGGTTATCACTGATTTTACAAGACAATTTGCAATTTTAGTCGAAGCAAGTATTCCTTATGATAAAGGCTTGGAAATTATTATCCAAGAATGTGATCACTCAACTTTCCAAAATGTACTTTCAGATTTAAAAGCTAGAATTGTTGAAGGTAGTTCTTTAGCAAATGCTCTCCACTATCATCCTAAGTTATTCTCAAAGATGTATACCTCGATGGTGAAAGCAGGTGAGGCAGGTGGAAAGTTACCTACTGTTTTATTGAGACTTGCTAAATTTCGAGAAGAAGAAGCTGACTTAAAAGAAAAAGTAAAAAATGCAATGATCTATCCTAGTATTATGGGCATTTTGGGGATTGGAATTGTTATTTTTATGATTACCTTTATTTTACCTAAAATTATTCCTATTTTTGATAGTTTTGGTGTTCAACTTCCGTTACCTACTAGAATTGTAATTATTGCCAGTGATTTAATTGTAAATTATGGATGGTGGATTTTACTTGGTATTATTGGATTTATTTTTGGACTCAAAAAGTTGATTAACTCTAATAAAGGAGAGTTAGTTTATCATCAGATGTTGTTAAAAACTCCGATGATTAAAGGTGTGTTATTTAAGATTCTAATTTTTCGTTTTACTCAGTCTCTTGGAACTCTATTAAATAGTGGTGTAGAGCTTCGTAAATCATTAGAAATTGTGAAGTTTACGACAGGGAATCGTATTTTTGAAAAAGCTGTTGATGCTATTACACAAGATATTACTCAAAAAGGTTTGCCTCTATCTCAAGCACTAAAGAAAACAAAATTATTTACTGGAACTGTAATTCAGATGATTAAGGTTGGAGAAGAGTCTAGTCAGCTTGATACATTGCTTGTGAAAGTTGCAGATAACTTAGAAAAAGAAGTGCGCGAAACGATGAATCGCTTGGTTACTTTCCTTGAACCAATGATTATGTTTGGAATGGCTGGTTTTGTTGGCTTTATCGTGGTCGCAATTTTATTACCAATGTTTCAAATTAATCAACTTTTCTAAAGAGGATTGAATTTGAATACACTTTTTTGAGTAATTACGATATTGCTCAGGCAGTATTTTTGTGTGGTAGGAGATTAATTTAAGTTTATGAAGGATATCAAAATGTTAGTGAGAAAAGACAAAAAACAGACTCGTTTGCAAAGAGGAGTCAGTTTTTTAGAAATTATGATTGTTGTTGTGATTATGGCCTCTATTGCTGCATTGGCGGCTCCAGCTTTATTTAAACAACTCGATAATTCAAAAGTAAAAAACACAAAAAATAATATTATTCGTCTTCGTGCGATTTTGGGAAATTATCGTTTGCATAGTGGTCGTTATCCAACAACAGCCCAAGGACTAGAGTCATTAATTCGAAAACCAACAGTTGGAGAATCAAAAAGTTGGAATGGTCCATATTTAACAAGTAAAAAAACACCAAAAGATGATTGGCAACGTGATTTTATCTACCGTTCTGATGGAAAAGAGTATGTTCTTATTAGTCTTGGTGCTGATGGTGAAGAAGGTGGGGACGGTTTTGATACTGATATTAGTAGTGAAAAATTATAAGTGAAATTGAAATGAAGAAAGCAAAAGGAACATCATTACTAGAAGTCAGCATTATTATGCTGATTATGGTTTTACTTTTTAGTATTGCGATTCCAAATTTTGCGAATTTATTTGAAAGTTCTCTTGCTCAAGAAGCAAAAAAAATAGCTGTTCAAGTAAAAAAACATCGGTTGGAAGCAATCCTAAAGAATTTATCATTGGTGTTAACGATTCATCCCGCAAAACAGCAATATGAATTCTCAAAACAAACAGACAATGGATTGGTTCCATATCCGAATGAAAAAAAACGAAAAGTGATTCGCTTACCTTCTTCTATTCGTTTCTCAAAAGTCCAATTTGATAAGTCTGAGAACAATCCTTTTTTACCAAAAAGTATTCAAGTTCGTTTATATCCAACAGGCTATATGGATCAATTCCTGATAACATTACAAAGTCAGAAACATCAAATTTCACTCCAAGTAGTTCATCCTTTGCTTGGAAAAATAAAATTAAGTAAAGAAGAACCCAACCTTTAGTTTTATGAGACAACAATCAGGTTTTAGTCTTTTGGAAGTGATGGTTGCTTTTTCCATTCTATCAATTTTATTGGTTGGCGTTTTACAGTCACGAGCAGATATGACTCATATTTTGTTTCAGACTGCAAAAAACCGAAAAATTGAGAATTATATTCATTTAAAATTACTTGAAATTGAACGAAATGCTTCTGAAGAAAAAGTAACTCTTCAACAAGGTCGTCTTGATGATTTTCCTGAATTAAAAGAAGCTCGTTGGGAAAAGGTTGTGACTGATGAGGATTATTTTAATGTTTCAATTAGAAAAGTAGTATTTCGGATTTTGTGGAAAGAAAAAGATCAAGTAAGACAATATGAAAAATTTATTTTAATTGGCCAAGGAAGCTAATCTTTGATGAAAAAACAATGGGGAGTAACTCTTTTAGAATTACTTTTAGCAATGACTATTTTGGGTAGTATGACGGCTGTTTTATATAGTTCTTTGTCAGAAACTCAAGAACAAGATCAAAAGATTCAAGAAGAGTTAAATCTTCGACAGGAAATAAGGGCAATTCAAAATTTGATGGCTCGTGATTTCTCTAGTGTTGTTTTTCTGCGAAATTTTATGGAGAAAGATAGCAGTAATGATACATCAACTCGAAAAAGCGGAATTGTAGGAAAAATTCAAGATGGTTATGCAAAACCTCGTGATTTAATTTCTATGCATGTGAAACGTCCAAGTTTAAGTTATCGAGGTGTTTCTTTAGAGAATGACCCAGAACTTCATGAAATTAGTTATTTGCTTGAAGAAAATCAAAAAGGACAACTGCAATTGATTCGAAGAGAAGAATTTTACCTTGATGATAATATTGAAGAAGGAGAAAGAAGCAAAAAATTATTTTTAAGTAAAAATATTGTAGGATTTCAAATTCGATATTTACCACAAGGAGTAAAACCTCAATATGATAGTGACTGGTTAGAAAGTTGGGATTCAACTCAAAAAACAGAAGGAAAATGGATTCCTCAAGCAATAAAAATCACTCTCGAATTTAAAGGTGCATTAGGAATTTCAAAAAAAGAAATCCAAGAAATTAATTTACGTCCTAAAATCTCAAGTCCTGTTTCAATAGAGTGGAGGTTTTGATGAAATCAGGAGTTGCTCTTTTTATGACATTGTCAATTTTACTTGTGATGTCGATTTCAATTACTCAACTAATTGAAAATACAGGACAAGAAATTAAGCTAATTCAAAACAATCAAACTCAGTTCCAAATTGACTCTTATGCACGATCTATATTCCGAAGTATTTTAACGGCAACAGCAAGCAAAGGAGCTAATCAAGTAGCTCTTGGATTTCAGCAATTGCGAAAGCTAGGAATTCCTCTGACGATTGAAAATGGACGAGTTTATGGTTTACGACTTGAGTCATTAGATCATAGATTTAGCCTCAACACAGAAATACAGAGCCGAAATAAAGATGCTTTAAAGCAGGTTTATCAAAATCTGATTGCTTTGCATAAAGATCCAATGGTGTATTTAGATGATGCTTCTACCTTGAAGTCACTGAGTGCTATCCAAGACTGGATTGACAAAGATGAAACTCTTTTTGATTTGCTTTTAGTAGAAGGAGATGAGGGAAATGCATTAATTAATCAGTTTCCTCAAAGAATGATTAAAAATAGGAAATTAGATTATTTAGCTGAGCTTAAAACGATTCCAGCCGTTAGTAGTTTATATAAAACTTTAAAAAACAAAGAAGCCAAAACACAACTTAGAGATTTTTTTACTGTTTACGAAATAGAAAGTAATAGTTGTGGGATTACAGGAAAGTTAAATCTAAATATGTTACAAGGAACAACAAGAAAAGAATATTATAATGAAATTCTTCTCTTTATCCAAAGGTTCAGCAGTTTAACCCATTGTGATGCAAATAAGTTTGTTCCTTATGCAAAAGATATTGCGAATGCAATTGCAGAACGAGTCGCAAAAAATAATCCTATTTTTAAGAAAACAACATATAAAGTTCCAATAAAAACAGATCAAGTTTGGATTGAAGATTATAAATCAGGTGGGATTACAGCAACAATTGCAGATGATTTTTTTAAGGGACGTTCAAAGTTTATCCGTTTAAAATTTCAGGTTGAAATCGATCAAGTTAAAAAATCAGTTCAAGCTGATTTAGAACTTGATTATGCAAGTACTAGTTCAGAAAAATTAAATACAATTAAGATTCTTTCTTTTCAAATCCAATAGCTAATTTCAGTATGTATAAGATTGTAGAAATTAAGACAAAGCGATTTGAAGTCGGGAAAAAACGAATTCATTTAGAGGAAACGCACTCTACAAATGCATGGCTTTTAAATGACAAAGAACTGTTAAAAGTTGCAGGGCTTGTTGTTACTACAGATATTCAAACAAAAGGACGTGGACGTCTTTCTCGGGTGTGGGAGGGAGGAAATGATCACCATTTATTTACCTCTATTGTAATTAAGCCAGACTTACCTGCACAGTTATTGCCTTCAGTAACATTATTAGTAGGCTTGGCAATCCAGCGTGCATTGTCTAAACTAGGAATTGCTGGTTTATCAATCAAGTGGCCAAATGATATTTTAATTCAGGGGAAGAAAGTTTCTGGAATCCTTTGTGAAATGAAATCTTTTTCTTATCCTATTCCTCAAGTGGTTATTGTTGCAGGAATTGGATTAAATATCGCAGGTGATTTAAGCCAATTTCCAGTCGAATTGCATCATAAATTAACAACTCTTGAGTTAGAAACAGGCAAGCAATTTGATAAAGAAGAAATCTTAGAGTTTATTTTAAATGATTTAGATGAAGTCTTGGTTGAAGTGCAATCTGGAAATATTATGGGGCTTTTTTATGAATGGGAGCAATCTTGTTCTTCGATTGGTAGAAAAGTGTATTTTGATGAGTATGGTGATAAACAAATTGGAACCATTTTAGGTATTAATTCAATTGGTCACCTTCGTTTAAAAAATGAGTACAATCAAGAAATCATTGTGACTGCGGGCGAAATTCAGTTCTTAGACTAATTTTTTTTGTTTGAAGGAGTTTTCTTTATGGTTATTCGAGTATGTGTTTCTTCTCTATTATGTCGGTTCACAGATGGTCAAACTGAGATTTCATTAACTGTAGAAGGAAGAACAATAAAATCAATGTTGAAAGTTCTTTGGAAAAAATATCCAAATTTACAACAACAATTGAAAAGTTCTGATGGACATTTGAGTAATATGGTTCAAATTTTTGTAAATCGTCGAAATATTTCGGTTTTACAAGGACTTGAAAGTAACATTACAGATCATGATACTGTAAATATTAGCCTTCTAAGTGACGATTTATCAGTTCTTCCAGAATTAAACCCACAAGAAATGTTAAGGTATAGTCGACATTTATCTCTCCCTGAAATTCAAGAAGAAGGTCAGCGAAAACTAAAAGCTGCACGAGTTCTGATTGTTGGAGCTGGAGGTTTAGGTTGTCCTGCAAGTCTTTACCTTGCAGCCGCAGGAGTAGGAATTATTGGATTAATTGATGATGATGTTGTTGATAACTCAAATCTTCAACGACAAATTCTATATAGTGTTGATTCAATTGGAGTTTCAAAGGTAGAAGAGGCTAAAAGTCGTTTAAGTAGTCTAAATCCACACATTCAAATTTTTACCTATAAAGAAAAATTTACAGTAGAAAATGCACTTGAAATTGTACGAGAGTATGATTTGGTGATTGATGGAACTGATAACTTTGCAACTCGATACTTAGTTAATGATGCTTGCGTAATGTTGAGTAAGCCTTATTTTTATGGAAGTATATTCCGTTTTGATGGACAGGCATCAGTTTTTAATTATCAAGGTGGGCCTTGTTATCGGTGTATTTTTCCAGATCCACCAGAACCAGATATGGTTCCTTCTTGTTCTGAAGGTGGTGTTCTTGGAGTCCTTCCTTCAATTATTGGCTCTATTCAAGCAACAGAAGCAATTAAAGTTATTACAGAAGCAGGTGTAACTTTAGCAGGTCGTCTTCT
>JBNMNM010000144.1:0-7191 GCA_051275585.1 bacterium
TGAGGGCATGTGTATTGCCTCAAAAAAGAATTTAGAACATCTAAAGCCCTCTAAATTTGCAATTAATTGCAAATAAAAAACGGGGCAAAGTTCAAGCCAAGACAAACCTAATTCCTACTACTATATCAAAGATCTTTTAGAAAGAACAGGAAGAGTTATATTTCTTACTCAGTGGTATCTGTACTTTCTGCTTTAGATGCTCCCTTTTTTTTCTCACTTGAAGATTTGATAGTGTTAATATCAATTTCCATGTTATCAAGATATGTGGTCAATTTCATTGTGTAGTTTTTTGCCATTGGAGTATATCGATGTTGTTTTGTAACATCATGTTGAATAACCATCTGCATACACATAATGGCATCTTTAATCACTTCAGCAAAATCAAATTTTGTTAAAATACCAGCCAATGATAAAGTAATGTTCACAACATTAAAAAATGGTTCAACCTCATAAGAATGGCGAATGGGTTTTCCTAAAAAAGCCTTTGTATGTTCAAGGTTTTCTGCAAATAAAGCACGTCCTTTTTCAAGAGTATTTTCAACATTTCCTTGAAGCATCAGTAGTTTGTAGCTTTGGAGCTTCACAAAGGATGTAATTGCATGCTTTCGTTGTGCTAAAGCCTCTGATTCACTTGGAAAACAATTTAAGATTTCATTAACAAGTGCTGATAAAATTGGAATTTGAGCAAATACTGTAGTTAATGTATAAATTATAGAAATAATTTCTTCAGCAGTTCCTGATTTGATTGTTTTTTTAGGTTCACCTTTAATAAAAGCTGCACAAGCGGCCTTAATATCTTTGTAGGAAATTGGAGTAAAATAACGACCTGTTTTAAAAACCTTTTTAAGTTGGTTTATTATATTTTCAGCTTTTCTTTTACTACTTAATAAAATTTCAGTTTCTCTACGAATTCGATAGAATGGTTTTCTCTGATCCTCTAAACGAGGGTCTGCCTTAATTAAAGAGTCAACTCTTCCTTGTTCGGCTTTTAAACGTTCTAGATATCCATAGTAAATAGCAAAAAAATTCTCTGTATTATAGAGACTAATCTCATTGTTTACTAAAGGAACCATTCCATCTTTAATTGACCTTTGATAGCCAATTAAAGCTCTACTTTTTGATGAATGTTCTTCTCGCAAATTTGCATAATTACAAATTGCTCGAATCATATATAAACTAGCAATATGTGGGTGCTTATTAAGTAAACTAACTATTTTAGTTTTTGTAATTCCTGGAGAACGAACCGCAGATTTTCTTAATTGAAGAATTTCCTCATCTTTTATAGGAGAAGATTGGAAATATTTTAACCAACCTGCTTTTTTCTGAGAAGTTAGAAGCGGATTATCAAAACTCCAATCTGCATGCTTATGCCCTGGAAGAGGCAAGTTCATAGCAACTTCAATTCTTTTTTTAATATGTTCATCTACTGGTTCTGCACTTGGTACAGTTTCTTCAGTTTCCTCATTCTCCTCACTTTGACTCACCACACCTCCTCGAAAGCCAGTAAAAGATTACATTTTTTATAAATTTGTTAGCAGTATACAACTTTAATTTAAAGTAATTTTTTTTCCTTGTAAGAACTGTTTTACACTGCGCCCAGCAGGACTATCATAATTATTTTTTAAACAAAATGCATGAAATTCAGTTTTGAATTCATCTCGATCATAAGACATTCCAGCTTGATCAGCACAATGAAATAAAAGTTCATCAAGCTTACGAAACTGTGGTGCATCATAATAAAGCTTTAAACTAAAACGATCATCAATTGCCCTCATTTCATCAAGAATCTCTTTTTTCTCTGCTTGTCGACTGTCAATATATTCATGTAAAACAAGGTCTTTTCGATTGGAAGTCGCACAAATTAATACATTTGCAGAAGGTCGTATAATACTTCCATCTAATAAAGTCTTCAAATGTTTATATGTAGAATCCTCATTTGTAAAACTTAAATCATCACAGAATAAGATAAATTTTTCAGGACTTCTTTCAACCAATTTACACACTTGAGGTAAAAACATTAAATCTTGTTGTTCAACTTCAATTAAACGTACTCCTTGTTGAGCAAACTCATTTAATAAAGCAATGATACTACTGGATTTTCCAGTACCTCGCCAGCCCCACAATAAAGCATGTTGAGCAATGCCTGTACTTAAGAAGCGATTCATATTTTGAATTAATCGATTTCGATTATCATCTATCCCTACAAGATCTTGAAATGTAATGGAATTATTTAATTCTACTCCTTCCAAGAAAAAATGATTTTTCGGATTCTTACATAATTTAAACGCAGGAAATATAGAAAAATCTCCTCCTGATGATTTTTTCCAAAAAAGAGGTAATTTCTGATTCAACTGAGTCCAATCATTTTTTTCGATTGTTTCGTGAAAAAGTTGTGATAGTTCATGTTCTCCAGAAACTAAAGAAACATCTTCTTGGAACAATCCTAATTGATGAATTTCAGGCCTTTTTTTTGCTCCAATTTCAATCAAATTGAAAAAATGAATAACAATATCATAAGGATCAACTTGATAAAGTAATTGAACTAACTCAATTACTTTTTCTAGAACATTAGAATATTTTGTGCTTTTTTCAAAGCCTTGATAGAATTCATGAAATTTTCGATCAGCAAGAATCATTAATAAATATGATTTCCATACATTTTTTTCTAATTGATATGGATAAGAGCCAACCTTTTTCCATAAAGCAAAACAAAATCGATTCCAAGATGCAACAATTCCATTTTCTTCACGAAGAGTATAATGAACCCATTCTTGTTGCCACTGAAACAAAGCAGAAAGACCTTGTTCTTTTTTAATTTTCCACTGAATCAGTAATTTATCTTCTATCAACCGAATTATATCAATGTATTGTGATAAAATTGGATCAGAAAGAATTTGTTTTCCACCTAGAACTTCTAATTTATCGAGAATCGAGCCAACTTGATCTATTCGCTTTTCAAATGCAGAATCAATTGCATACTGATCCATACCTTTCCTCTAAACATAAGTTTCATCAAATAAAAGTCTATTTTTTCCTCTTTATCAAAAAGGAGGAATCAAGACTTAGCCGAAACCGTAGAATTAGGCAAACTACTTGACCAGCAGAAAAAAATTGTTAGATATAGGCAGGTGATAAAACAAATTTTATAAAAATCATAAACTTAAAATTTATCGTAAACGTAAGTAATATCCGCTTTTTTATCAGAGTCAGAGCCATTTTTATGAAAATTCAAATTGAAAAAAGACCCGTATCAAAAAACTTTATCGTTTTTTATGATCGTCAAAAAAAATTAATCGTTAGCAGTCAATGGAAAAAAGAAAATAATGCTTTGTACCAACAAATCTCAAATTTCCTAGAACTTCCTGAAACAAAAGCACTTAAACCAAGTGCAACACTGTTTTATTCTTCAGATTTAAATCGTGTTCTTTTAGTTGGAATTGGAAAAGTTGGAAAAGATGAAGTTCCTGATTATCGAAGTATTGGTGGAATTATTGGAAAGAAGATCAAAAGCATTAAATCTACGATTGTAGATATGCTTTTACCACTACCTACAAAAGAAAAGAGTTCCATTATTAATCATATCGACATTTTATTAGAAGGAATTCTTCTAGGCTCTTATGAGTTTAAGCAGTTTAAATCCCAACCAACCGAAACTACGGAAGAAAATGGCAATGATGATGATTCTACAGAAGAAGAAACTTCTTCAACAAAAAAGCCTGAAACTTTTGAAATTTTAAATTTAATCACAGAACCAAGTAAAGAAACTACAGTTGCGGTTGAGAAATCACAAGTTGTTGCAGATTCAACGAATTTAGCTCGTGACTGGGGAAATTCTCCCGCAAATTATATGACTCCAACTGAGTTTAAAGTTGCAGCACAAAAGATTGCAAAAGAAACAAAAATTAAAGTTAGTAGTCTCGATATTATTCAACTTAAAAAATTAGGTTTTGGTTGTTTAACAGCAGTAGCTCAAGGAAGTGAAGAACCTGCATTTTTACATATTCTTGAATATAAAGTACGGAAAAAAAATGCAGAAACCATTCTTTTAGTTGGAAAAGGACTTACATTTGATGCAGGTGGAATTTCAATAAAGCCAGCCGCTGGAATGGACGAAATGAAATATGATATGTGTGGTGGATCTGCTGTATTAGCCGCAATGAGAATTATTGGACATTTAAAACCATCAGTTAATGTTATTGCTTTAATTCCAAGTACAGAGAATCTGATTAATGGAAAAGCAGTAAAGCCTGGTGATATCATTACAGCTTATAATGGAAAAACAGTTGAAGTTCTTAATACTGATGCTGAAGGTCGTTTAATTCTTGCCGATAGTATTGCTTATGGTGTGGATAAATATGAACCAAATGTGATTGTTGATGTTGCAACACTAACTGGTGCTTGTATGATTGCACTAGGATCATATCATACTGGCTTAATGAGTAATAATGATGATCTTGTGAAACAATTAACGGTTTCAGGAGAACGAACTGGCGATCATGTTTGGCGACTTCCTGCGACTGAAAGCTATGAGAAGCAGATTAAAGGTTCTTATGGTGATATCAAAAATACAGGTGGACGTGAGGCAGGAGCGATTACCGCAGGTTTGTTTCTAAAACATTTCACAAAGAATCTTCCGTGGGCACATTTAGATATTGCAGGAACAGCTTGGAATGTTTCAGGGGTTAATTATTATCCTAAAAAGGGAGCTACAGGTGTAGGTGCTAGATTACTTGCTGATTTTGTAATGAACTGGAAATCTCTTGAAGAAGAAAAATAATTATTCAAAAGGATTTATTTGTTAGCTATTTTTTCAGCATGTGATTCTGAAACGGCTCAATTAAGAAGTTTACTTCAGGTTGAGCAAGATCAAGATTTATGGTTCTTCCCAAATAAAGAGGAACCTCAAATTTTAATTGCTAGTTTAGGTGTTGGTTTTTTAACTGCGGCAATTCAGAGTCAACTTTATTTGAGCCAGTTCCCTGAAATTTCTAACGTGTTATTTATGGGAACAGCTGGTGTTTATCCTGATGCTGTAAAATTTCAGACTCATCAACATTATTGGGTAAAGGATACTATTCTATGTGATGCTGGTGCTGTGTTAAAAAAATGTCACTATGCACCACCATTAAAACGTGGCTCGATTCCAGCATCAACAATCTTCCTAGAGATCAAGAACCAGCTACAAGCAACGGTTGTTACAGCATTAACACTTACAAAAGATGATCTTTTAGCAGGTCAGATTTATGAGCAAACAAAGGGTGAACTAGAAAATATGGAACTGTTTGGAATGGCACAAGTTTGCCAAAAGTTCACTATTTCGTGGAATTCTTTATTAGCAGTGACAAATCAAGTAGGTTTTAATGGAAGTAAAGAGTGGTTTGAAAATCATCTGATACTAGAACAACAGGCTGGAGAATTTCTTTTTGAAATTCTGAAGAAGTATTTCTAAGTCATTTTTTTGATAGGAGCTATTTAATGAATTTTACTAAAACATTACTATTTTTATTTACAAGTTTTCTTTTAATGTCTTGTGCAAATCACTACAAGGCAGGAATTGACGCTTTAGGACAGAAAAAATATCCAATAGCGATTAAAGAACTTAAACAAGTAAAAACTAGTAACAAGGACTATGCAAAAGCACAAACTGGAATTGTTCAAGCACAATCTGCAATTGCATTTAAAGCAGGAATGAAAGCTGTTACAGATAAGGATTTTGCTACAGCAGTACAAAAATTTAAGCAGGTTAAAGCAAAGTCAAAGCACTTTCCTGAGGCGAGAAAACAAATTACTAAGATTCAATCAAAAATTGCATATGATGCTGGAATGAAAGCATTCAAAGCAGGTAATTTTGCTGAAGCAATTAAAAATCTAAGTAAAGTTTCAAGTAGTGATGAGAAATTTATGGAAGCTGGTAAAGCACTAGTAGCCGTTAAATCAAAATTTCTTTATCAGATGGGAATGGAGGCTTTTAAGAAAAAAGAGTATGGATCTGCATTAAAGTTATTGAACCAAATTCAATTTGGAGCTTTAAACTGGAGTGAAACAGTAAAAGCAATTGCAAATATCAAACTTGAGTTAATCAAAGAGCAAAGACGAAAGCTTCTAGAAAAACTTAGAGGAAATTAAAAAAAAGAGGATTTAATCCTCTTTTTTTTAGACTGAAGCATTCTCATCAATTTTTTTCAATCAGTATCTCTTCTTAAAAAGAAATCTGCTTAATATTCTCTACATAGTGAATTCGCAACAGCAAAATAACATCATCTGTAACAGAAAAAATAATTCGATAACCCTCAGAAATAGAAAAACCTTCAATTTCTAACCCATCAATACAGTGGTCATAAATCATCCCTTTCTTTGAAATAATACTCAAATCTCCTCTAGCTAGGTATCCTTCAAAGTCAGAGGCAATTCCTGTTATTCGATCTATAATTAACTTGCGGTTCTTTAATAAGAGAACTGCATTTAAGTCAGCCTCAATGCTATAGTCGTATTTTGCTATTCTTGGTGATATCACAGACCAACCCTAGATAGAAGTTCTTCGTGGCTTAAGGTTTTTCTTTTACCGTTTTTAATAGCCTCAGCTTTCTCAATAGCATCTAAATCAATACAATGCTTTTTTGCTTTGTACATCTCCTCATAACTTTCAAAAGGAACCATTACAGATACAGGTTTTCCATTCTTTGTTACAATTGTTGTTTCGTTAGAGGATATTATTGAATTAAATGAATTTTTGGCATTAGATACACTTAGAATTTTGCTCATTTTTACCCCTTAGTTTTACTTATAAAGCTTAAATTCAAGCCTATAAATAGATTTTAATTTAAGCCTTAATATGCAATCTGTAATTTATACTACTAATTATCCAAGTATCATTTATTATATATTTTTTGCGAGTTCCTTGCTTAATGAAGGCTAGTTATGAAAACCTTCTTTTATGTCTAGACTGTCTAGGTATTTAATATAAGGAGAATAAAATGCAGAAACAATGGAAGCTTCAAGATGCTAAAAATAAATTTAGTGAAGTAGTTGAACACGCACTAGCAGGAGAACCACAAATAGTTACTCGACGAGGTGTAGAAGCCGTTGTAGTTATTTCAGTGAGTGATTATAAAAAAATGATACAACCAAAAGAAAATCTTGTTGATTTTATTCAAAACTCACCACTCCACGGAATTGATCTAGATATTGACC
>JBNMNM010000145.1:0-7178 GCA_051275585.1 bacterium
CAGTTTGGAAAAGAATAAAGAAATTAGGTTGAAAGCTATTCCAACGAACACTTCGAAAATTAACAATTTTTCCTTGAATAGAAATTCCTTGAACATCAAAGCTTAGAGTATCTCCTAGTTTTAATTTGAAACGTTTAGCAAATCTTTCTTCAACTGAAATTTCAGCAGGTTTATTAGAATCCAAATTATAGGTTGTTGCTAATGGTTTTCCTTTGGTAATTCCCTCTGAACTGGATAATGACTTTCGATAAGATAAATTAAAACCTCGACGTCGTAATCTTCGTTCCTCCAAATTACGTTGGCGTTGTGCATTCGTAGGTTTTATTTTCAAACTTCGATTATTTATTTTTTCGAGTCGTGCTCTCACCATTGGAGATAGGTTAGCAAGGTGATATCCTTCTTGTTTAAGAAATTTTCGAATCGCTTGTACTTGTTCTGGTTGAATATCAAATAAGAAAAAAGAGGGGATAGTTAAACCATTAGGTCGTTCAATTTCCTTTTGTAAACCTTGATGAAGTTGTGGAATCAAATTAATCAGAAATGCACCTAGAGAAATCGCAAGAAAACACGAAATTGCGGCCATTCGATGACGATGTAAATTACGAAATGCCATCCCTACAATCACATGTTGTCGATTGGATAATTTTCCGCAGAGTGATAATATTCCCCAACCAATAAAACCCAAAATGAACAATGCACCTAGAAAAAGAATAATGAATGTTGTCCCTTCTTTTAAAGATTGAGATTGCCAAACAGCCAAGCCCCAAAATGCAAGTAGTGCTGGTAGATAACTCAAAAAAGTTTGAAATTTACCATTGTTTATTTGTTGAACTGGTTGGCTTGCTTCCTGAAAAAGTTGTGATGGTTTCATTTGGTTAATTCTAACCATTACAGGAAGACAAAAAATAATACTGCCCAGTGATCCTAGTCCAAAAGCTAAAAACAAACTAGAAATATTGATTTTAGCAATAAAATTGCTAGGCATAATTCCTTGAAGAACTTGTGGTGTATAAGGAATTAATAACGCACTAATCAGAATCGCAAGAATTGCAGAACCTGCCCCTAAAATAATGAGCTGAATAAAAAGAACAGTATAACTTTCTTTTTTTGAAGCTCCTAAACTCATCAAAATCGCCATGTCTTGAATTCGATTCTGTAAGTATCCTCGAAACAGATAAGCCGCTCCAATTCCCGCAAGGAATAGGGCAATAATTGCAATTAAACCTAAATAACCTGTTACATAATCTAATAATTGAGAAAGTCGTCGACTAGCATCTTTATGACTTCGAACTGATACGTCTGAGGTTCTACCATATTTTTTCTTAAATTTTTCACGAAGTACTTTTGTTAGTTTTTCTGCATCAACATGAGATGGAATTTTAAAAAATCTGACATAACTAACACGGCTTCCTTTCTGAATCAGACCTGTATCTTTAACTTGGGATAATCCAATATAGATTTTAGGTGCTAACCCCATATTTGAAAGGGCACCACTCGGATCTTCATGAATTTCTTTAGAAATAGAAAATCTTTTTAGACCAATTTTGATTGTATCCTGAAGTTGACTTCCTAAAGTAGTTCGAACCTCTGGGTACATCCAAACAGAAGGTTTTTTTTGTAAGTTTTCTTGAATAAGTTTAGGAATTACTTTTTGTTTTCCATTTAATGAAAAATTACCATAAAGCGGAAATTTAGAATCAATGGCAACAATTTGAGCTAAACGAGCCTGTTTTTTTCCTGCAATCATTGAGAAAAAAATAATTTGGCGAGACTCCTCATATTCTTTGCCAATTGTTTTATAAATAATTTTTGTTTCTTCCTCTTTTAAAGGACGATTTGAAAAAACGGCAAAATCACCTGTTAATATATTTTTTAAATTTTCTTCTAAATGAAGCTTTAAAGAATCATTAAAGGAATTTAATGCAATAAACCCAACTAATCCCAAAGAAAGGTTCAGTACAAAGAAGAGACAAAATCGAGAGTTATTTTTTAACTCTTTCCATGCGTATTGAATCCAAATCTTCACTGTAGTTTTCCTTGTTTAAGGATCAATTTTCGTTTGCACTGATTTGCAAGTTCTTGATTATGAGTAACAATAATCAGAGTCATTTGATTTTTTTCAACAAGATCAAATAATAAACGTGAGATTTGTTCTCCTGTTTGTTGATCTAAATTTCCTGTTGGTTCATCTGCAAGAAGAATAGAAGGATTACCAACTAAAGCTCTAGCAATTGCAACACGTTGGCATTCTCCGCCACTCATTTGGTTTGGAAAATGATCAACTCTTTCTTGCAAACCAACTTGTTCAAGAGCTTTGATTGCTCTTTCTTCAGCCTCTGGATTTTTTAAAATATCAAGTGAAAGACGAACATTTTCTTTTGCTGTTAAGTGAGGCATCAAATAAAATTGTTGAAATACAATTCCGATTTCACTAGCTCGAAACTTAGCTAACTCTGCTTCAGACATTGTTACTATATTATTATCTGCCAGTAGAATATCACCAGAAGTTGGAGAATCTAATCCTGCTAAAAGAGCAAGTAAAGTTGATTTACCGCTACCAGATTGTCCTGTAATTGCTACGGTTTCACTTTTTTGAACCTGAAAATCAATCCCTTTTAAAACTTGGATTGGTTTTGTAAAAGCAGAGGATTGATATGCTTTTTGAAGTTGGGAAACTTGAAGAATCATAATAAAGGCAATAAATTTTTTAATACTGTTTTAGCCAAAATTTGATGGCCTTTCTGATTTGGATGAATTCCATCAGGTAAGTTGAGGTTTGGATCTCCAGCAACTCCCTCTAAAAGAAAAGGAATTAAAGACGTGGAATATTGTTTTGCAAGATCAGGAAAAACTTTTTTAAACTTTTTTGTATAGTCAGGTCCATAATTTGGAGGAATTTGCATTCCAGCTAAAACTACTTTTATTCCTTGGCTTTGAGCAAGTTTAATTGTTTTTGTTAAGTTCTTTTTCATTGATTCAGGAGAAATTCCTCGCAAACCGTCATTTCCACCAAGAGCTAAAATAAGAATGTTTGGTTTTCCTCGTAAATACCAACGGATTCGATGCGGAGCACTTGCCGTTGTTGACCCACTAATTCCAGCATTAATGACTTTTACATGAGTGTAACCTCTTTCTTTTAATTTTTGATAAACTAGTGAAGGGTAGGACTGGGATTTTTCTACTCCATAGCCCTCAGTTAATGAATCACCTAAAAATAAAACTTTAATAGGTTGTTTTGCATAAGTTGGAGTGATGAAACATAAAGTTAAAAGTAAAAATAGAGATCCAATTTTTGCTTTCATTTTATTTTTTGGAGAAATTTAGAAGAAGCTGCATTTGATAGATACTACTATCAAATGTAAAAGAAAAAACCTAGAAAGGAAGTGTAACAAATTGTAAAATATTTCTATGCAGGATAGTTTTTACTTGGTTTGAGTCGTCGACTAGTAAAAAGAAAAATACTGACACCAATGGCAATAGAAAAAAGGAGTACTCGAACCCATAAAATTTGAATTGCAAATAAAGCTGAAATTGTAATGGTAATCCATAAAATACTGGCAATCACTACTTTGCTTTTAAATGGAATCCCTGATCCTTCACGATAAGCTCGAATATATTGACCAAACCATTTGTGGTATAAAAGCCAATTATAAAATCGTTTTGAGCCTCTAGCATAACAGGCTGTGGCAAGTAATAAAAAAGGAGTTGTTGGGAGCAATGGAAGAATAATCCCTAAGATTGCTAAACCTACAAATAGAGTGCCTAGAACAATGAATAACCATTGCATAAACTTGTTTTTGCTAACTTGAATACTTTCTTTATTTTTTTGCATTTTGAAAAGAATCAAAATAGTGAGGAATAATTTTTTTGTCCAAGGAATTACCATTACATAGCAAAATAAAAAAATTCAGTAAAATAGTCATAACCATAAACAAGAAAAAGTTATTAAATTTTTAAAAAAAATCATTGGCATAAAAGGGTTTTCCACTTGACGAAATTTTGATTCTGTTGTCCTTTCTTCTGTTTAGAGCATTGGCTTATCAGAACTATGATATAGAAATCTTAAGGTTAATTTTATGAAACTTGATCGGTTGGATGACTGGCAAAGATCCCATTATTGTAACAATTTAAGAGCTAGTGACGAAGGAAAAGAAGTTATTTTAATGGGATGGGTAAATACTCGTCGAGATCATGGCGGTGTAGTTTTTGTTGATTTAAGAGATTACACTGGACTCGTTCAAATTGTTTACAATCCGCAAACTGATCAGGCAGCCCATGAAAAGGCAAATAATATCCGTTCTGAGTATGTGATTGCTGTTCGTGGTGTTGTTACAAAACGTGCTGATGACGCAATTAATCCAAGAATGGATACTGGTGAAGTTGAAATCATTGCTCAAGAAGTAAAAATCTTAAACACTTGTGCAGCTCTGCCATTTCAAATTGCAGATGACCAAGATGTCAATGAACGACTTCGTTTAGAAAATAGATGTCTTGATCTTAGAAAAACTAAGATGCAAGAAAACATCATGTTACGTTCAAAAACGATGAAAGTGATTCGTGATTTCTTTCATGATAGTCAGTTTTTTGAAATCGAAACTCCTGTTCTTACAAAGTCGACTCCAGAAGGAGCACGAGACTTTTTAGTTCCATCTCGAATGAGTCCAGGGAAATTTTACGCATTACCACAATCACCACAGTTATTTAAACAGATGTTAATGGTGAGTGGTTTTGATCGATATTTCCAAATTGTAAAATGTTTTCGAGATGAAGATTTACGAGGAAATCGACAGCCAGAATTTACACAAATCGATTTAGAGCTTTCTTATACAAATCCTGAAGAGATTTATTCTTTGATGGAGCAGTTGATTTCTAATATTTTTAAAGAAACAATCAACTATGAAATTCCATTACCAATTCCTCGTATGCCTTACGATGTTGCGATGGAAGAGTATGGAAGTGATGCTCCAGATATTCGTTTTGACTTAAAATTAAAAGATCTAACTGAAGTTGCTCGAAACTGTGGTGCAAAAGTTTTCTCTGGTGCTGTAGCAAATGGCGGTATCGTAAAAGCAATCATGGTTTCAGGTGGAGCCAAATTCTCTCGAAAAGAACTTGATGGTTTTACTGAATTTGTAAAAATTTACAAAGCAAAGGGACTAGCTTGGGTAAAAGTAAATGAAGATGGATGGCAATCACCAGTTGCAAAATTCTTTACTGATGAAGAAAAAGCTCAAGTTAATGAAATCACAGGTGCGAAAGTTGGCGATTTAATTTTATTTGGAGCAGATAAAGCAAAAATTGTTCATGATGCATTAGGAAATCTTCGGAAAGAAATTGCTAAGAAGAAAAATCTTGTTGATGATAAGGACTTTCGATTTGTATGGGTTACTGATTTCCCACTATTCGAGTATGACGAAGAAGCAGATCGTTATAATAGTATTCATCATCCATTCACAATGCCAGATGAAGATGATCTTGAGAAATGGGGTGATACTGCACCAGAAAAAATTAAATCAATTGCTTATGATTTAGTTTTAAATGGTGTTGAGCTTGGTGGTGGTAGTATGCGTATCCATCAAAAAGATATCCAAGAGAAAATGTTTAAACTACTCAAGCTTACTGATGAAGAAACTCAAGAAAAATTTGGATTCTTCTTAAAAGCTCTTGAATTTGGTGCTCCTCCACATGGTGGACTTGCATTTGGTTTTGATCGAATCATGATGTTCTTAGTAGGAACAGAGTCAATTCGAGACGTAATCGCATTCCCAAAAACACAACAAGGTTCTTGCTTGTTAACTGATGCACCATCACCAGTAGATCGAGGACAACTTGGTGAACTTATGTTATCAGTTCGAAAGACTAAAGTTGTAGAATAAAATTATTGAGAGATTACCTTGTCCTTTAAAGTTGGTTTAGCATTAGGAGGTGGAGCAGCTCGTGGGTTGAGCCACTTTGGTGTCATTAAGGCTTTAGAGAAGATGGGAATCCCAATTGATATTGTTGCTGGTTCTAGTATTGGTGGGATTATTGGAGCAATCTATGCCCAAAACCCACAAATCTATGAGTGTATTGAAAAAGTAGATCATTACTTTAACTCAGAAGCTTTTGACCAAGCACGATTAAATTTAATGCATGAAAGTGATGCTGAGTCTCAAAATTACTTTCATGGATTAAAAAAGAAGTTTCAGAAAGGAATGTTTTATGCGGTTTCAATGAGAAATCAATCCTTTATTTCAAAGGATACTTTTCATGGAAACCTTGAAGCATTAATCCCACCTGATTTAAATATTGAAGACTGTGCTGTAGAACTAGGTCTTGTCAGTATGGATTTAGTGACTAGTGAAGAAATTGTATTTTCTTCTGGACCATTATTAGAACGAGTGATGGCAAGTAGTGCTATTCCTGGCTTTTTCCCGCCTATAACTAGTGATAATCGTATTCTTGTTGATGGATCATGGGTTTCCCCCATTCCTGTAAAAACGGCTCGTCAATTAGGTGCTGATTTTGTCATTGCAGTTGATATTACTCCAACAATGCCAAATGATATTTCGATTGAGAATGGATTAGCTGTGTCTATTCGTTCTGGGGAAGGTTCTCGTCAAGCACTAAAACGATGGAATTTAGAGTCTGCGGATATTGTAATTTCAATCGATTTAATGAATGTTCATTGGGCTGATTTTTCAAAAATTCATCGTTGTATTCTTGAAGGTGAAAAAATTACCCATGCAATGACGGATCAAATTAAGAAGGCTATTTTTTGGAAAAAGATGAAAAAAAAACTGTCTTTATCTCGAAAAAAAATAAGTGATATTACCTGAAAATAACTAGTCATCGTTTAGGCTTATCTTTTGCATTTTTGCCATTCAAATAGGTGCAGTGAATCTATGCTTTTTCAAGTATAAAGCAAATTTTCTAATGTAAAGTTGCTTTTGATAGATGTGTGACTGCGGAGTGATATGGCAAACGTTTCTAAAATGGATTTTAGCACAGGAGATGGTAAAGTGGCAGAGAATGAAGAGGCTAGTGCAGAAGGTGGAGGAAAGAAAAAATTAATTATTATTATTGTAGGGGTTCTGCTTTTACTTCTAGTTGGAGCTGCTCTTTATCTTTTTGTCTTCAAACAACCTGAAGATAAAAAAGATGGAAAAGATGGGAAAGATGGGAAAGGAAAACAAACG
>JBNMNM010000146.1:0-7169 GCA_051275585.1 bacterium
TATTCTTTAATTTTTTGGTGAGCCAATGAGTTAAATATTCTTGTTTTAAAATTTCTAAATTTAAGAAATTAACCTGAAAATTACAAACTTCACCATTATATTTTGCTCTCATACGAGAACTAAAAAAAACAATAAAAAATTGAATACGATAATCAAAACGTTCAATAACATTAGGACGAAAATATGAAATTTTATTTTTCTTTCGATTTAAAATTTCTTCTTCTGAAATAATTTCAGCAGAAATATTTTTATAGAGAGTTCTTTGATGTTCTGGAAGAATATATCGTTGAAATTGGAGCTTAAAAATTGTTTTGAAATCTTCAAGACAAGTCAATTGTTCTTCTTGAGTAAAAATAGAAGCAAATGCTTCTTTTTTCTTCACTACATTTTGAAGAATTGTAATTGTCTCAATTGTTTTTTTAACTTTATATAAATCATAAAGAATTCGAAGTTCTTTTTCTGCTGGATCTAAAGGAGAGTATTCAAGGTTCTGCTGCTGATTACACTTAATTTGAAAGAAATGAGAGAGAAAGCTTTCAACACTATTTTTTGTTGTAAAAGGTAGCATTACTTGAAGGTATTTATGCTTTCTTTTTTCATCAAAGCCTTGCAATTGTTGAAGCCTTCCAACCATAAAATAATCAAGAAGTTTTTCTAAGTCTTCAATCTCTTTGTGAAATCCTGAATCTTTACTATGTTGGGAAGAGTCTTTTTTTTTCAAATTTGCGACTCTTTGGCTCCACTTCCCTACTTCCTGATGATATTGAAATGATAGTTCTTCAATATTTTTAATTGGCTCAATTGCAATCAAAACAGCTCCTTGAGTACAAACGCAATCCTTTGCAATATTTGATGTTTATATAAAAAATTGAAAATAGCATTTTAATAAGAATTGTGGCTAAGAGAATTAAAAGATTTGAAATAAAAAACTATTTTAAGTTACTGAACGCAACTCTACAAGAACTCCCAAATTGGAAGACGCAATTGCAGGAACCTCTTTTTTCTTAGAAGATGCATTTGCTGTTTTTGCTTGAGAACTGTTTCCCTGAAAAAGAAAATAATCCAACTGTCTTTGAAAACTAGCAGTTGAAGAAATTTCTTGTACCTTACTTTTAGGTGACTTTGACGCTAAATCAGGGATTAATTTGGTTCGAAATGTATCCATTATTTTGCTCCACAGTAATAGTTCAAAATGGCTTTTGCCCTATCTACGTATCGGAGGTTCTAATCAAAAGTTGAAATAAAATGAAAATCAATATTTTATAACAATAACATACAATCACCAAAACTATAAAAACGATATTTTGATTCAATCGCTTTTTGATAGCTTTGAAGAATTAATTCTCTTGTTTTAAACGCTGAAACTAACATTAAAAGTGTTGATTCTGGTAAATGGAAATTCGTTAAAAGCTGATCTACAATTTGAAATTGATAAGGAGGATAAATAAAAATATCAGTTTCTCCTTCATTAGCGATTACTTTTCCATCTTTACAGGACGATTCAAGTGCTCGAACTGATGTTGTTCCTACTGCAAGAATTTTTTTCCCATCTGCTTTTGCTTGGTTAATCGTCTGAGCTGTTTTTTCTGTAATGCTAAAGCGTTCTGTGTGCATCTTATGTTCACGACAATCATCTGTACGAACAGGTTCAAATGTACCTAAACCAACATGTAATGTAATCTCTATAATTTGAATCCCTTTTGCTTCTAATTCTTGAATTAACTTAGGGGTAAAGTGTAATCCTGCTGTTGGAGCGGCAATTGCTCCATATTCTTCGGCAAATTCTGTTTGATACTTTGTTAAATCGTTTTCTCTTGTAGATTCGTTTTTTTCTCGTGCTTTTTGAATGTATGGTGGAATTGGAGCATTTCCAAATTTTTCAAGTTGTTGAAAAAATGAACTTGTATCTTTAAACTTGATAATGCTTTCACCTGATTCCTTTTTTTCAAGAAGAGTTGCAGTTAAATTTCCATCTGCTAGAAAAAACTCTTCATGAATCTGCATTCGTTTTGAATTCTTAAGTTTGCATTCCCAAACACCTTTTTCTATTTCTTGAACAAGAAGAAGTTCTAATTTTCCTCCTGTTTTTCTTTGTCCAGTTAATCGGGCAGGAATTACCTTTGTGTTGTTAACAACAATTAAGGTATTTTCTGGTAAAATTTCTGGTAATTGTTCTACTTTTTCTGAGCCACAAACTTCTTGATTTGGAGAAAGAACCATCATCTTTGCAGAATCACGAGGTTCTGCTGGCACTGTTGCAATTAGTCCTTCAGGTAAATCATAAGAGTAATCTGAAATATTATAGCTCATTGAGTGTATTATTTCCTTATTTTGGCCTGTTTATTGTATTACTACATTGCCGAGTTTTTATGTTTTTTTTGTGAGAACAAAAAGTCTCTTTTTAGGTTGATGATAGTTTATATGCAAGTTTGCTCAAGGATAGAGCTTATGCATAATAATGAATAACCTAAAAATGAGGGTCAAGAGTAATTTATAGAAATGCCAAGGAGGGCACGATGTATTTAGATTCGAAAATAAAACTAATTCTCCAAGAAAAGCTAAACTTTTCTTCTGCATCAATTCAATTTCTTGAAGAAGACCTTGAATTGTCTGCAAAGGTAACGGGTTTAATTCAAATGACTAGAACTGTTTCAGGATCATCGAAACGGTCTGTTATTATTAAACAACTTAAGCAAATTCAGACTTATTTAGTTAAAAGTACTGGATTTACTATAGAAGTAGAGCAAGCCCACGCTGAGCACTACTCATTCACACCTTTAGCCAGAAAGAAAAGAGCCTAATCAGCGTTAGAATAGAGGGAACATTTAGGAAAGACAAGTGGCTTTTCTGGTTGTTTTTAAATTTTTTGCACTGATTATGAAGATCTGCTTCATAATCAGCTTTGCATTATCACAATATTTAGAATTGTGCAGCTGTTCCTAAATAGGTATCAGGCCGTAATTTTTTAAGTTCTTCTTTCACATCTTCAGGAAGTTCTTTTAAGTTATCAATAAACTTAGCAAATGCCTCAGGTGTAATTGCTTTTCCTCTCGTAAGTTCTTTCATCTTCTCATAAGCAGAAGGAATAGAGTAACGACGCATCACAGTTTGAATTGCCTCTCCAATTACTTCCCATGAGTTTGATAACTCATCTAACAATAGATCATCATTAATTGCTAGTTTGCTTAATCCTTTTAGTGTTGCTTTGTATGCAAGTACTGAATAACCGAAAGCAATTCCAATATTTCTTAGAACGGTACTATCTGTTAAATCTCGTTGCCATCTTGAAATTGGAAGTTTCATAGCAAGATGTTCTAGAACGGCATTTGCAAGACCTAGATTTCCTTCTGAATTTTCAAAGTCAATTGGATTCACTTTATGAGGCATTGTAGAGCTTCCAGTTTGTCCAGGCACTGGAATTTGTCTGAAAGCACCAATTGAAATGTATGACCAAATATCACGATCAAAATCGAGAACAATGGTATTCCAACGAGCAATATTTTGGAAAACTTCAGCTAAGAAATCATGAGGTTCAATTTGAGTAGTCCAAGGATTCCAGGTTAATCCTAGAGATTCTACAAAACCCTTTGAAAATGCTTGCCAGTCAACTTCAGGAAAACTAATTACATGTGCATTAAAATTTCCTACAGCACCATTAATTTTTCCTAAAATTTCTTGTTTTTTTAATTGGCCTAATTGTCTTTCAAGACGTGCATAAACATTTCGAAACTCTTTCCCCATTGTTGTTGGAGATGCTGTTTGTCCATGAGTTCGAGAAAGCATAGGAACCTTTTTGTATGCTTCACTTTTTTCATGTAACTTCTTAAGCACATCCTCAAATTGAGGAATCATTACGTTTTGTACTGCATCATTAACCATTAAAGAATAAGAAAGGTTATTGATGTCTTCAGAAGTACAAGCAAAATGAACCATTGTATTTAGTTCAGCTCGTCCTAATTTTTCTAGATTTGAGTTGATGTAGTATTCAACCGCTTTTACATCATGATTGGTTGTTTTCTCAATCTCTTTAACTTGTTCTGCTTTTTTAGGTGTAAGAGTTTCATAGATATCTCTTAGTTTTTTTTGAAAAGCATCATCAAAAGGAGCTACATTTTCAATCTTATCTTCTAGTGAAAGAGCAATTAACCACTCAATTTCAACTTTGATCCGATATTTGATCAAAGCATATTCACTAAAATATTGTTGTAATTCTTCCACTTTGGAGGAGTACCGACCATCTAGTGGAGAAAGTGCAAGCATTGAATTCATAGAAGATTCCTAATAGAAAGATGACTAAATAATCATAGAGATTTGGAGTCAAAACGCAACCACTCCCTAACCGATTTCCTATAACTCGTCTAGGGACAAAACTAAAAAATCAGGAAAGAATCAAAAAAATTTATAAAACCAGTACAGAACATAATTGACGATTAACCTTATTTCTGAAAATTTCTAGCACTTTCAATTTCGTATCTCTTAAGTATGGAAAAATGAGGATTGTTTTACAGAGAGTTTCTCAAGCACAGGTTGAAGTTGACGAAGCAGTTGTTGGAAAAATTCAACAAGGCTATCTGTTACTCATTGGTTTTGAAAAAGAAGACCATGAAGAATTATTGAAACCAATGGCTCAAAAAGTTTTGAAATTAAAATTATTTTCAAACGAGCAAGGTCGGTTTCATCATAATCTTTCAGATGTCAATGGTGAAATTTTAGCAATTTCTCAGTTTACTTTATTTGCAGAATTAAAAAAGGGAACTAAACCTAGTCTGCATTGAGCATGTGAGCCAAATTTGGCAAATCAGCTTTACGACCAGTTTACTACCATATTACGAGAGCAGGTTCCTGTTGAAACAGGAATTTTTGGAGCAATGATGCAGGTTAAACTTGCTAATGATGGACCTGTAACCATCTTACTTGATTCAAAAGAATTATTTTCTCACATGCACTTATAAAATCCACATAGATAGAGTTACAAATATTATGAGTAATCATTCTACAAATTGGTCTAAAACCTCTTGGCAAGAAAAAGAAGTAAAACAACAACCAAAATGGCCAGATCAAGAACATTACAACGCCGCAATTGATCAATTATCAACTCTTCCTCCATTGGTAGAAGCTGGTGAGATTCAGACATTAAAAAAACGTCTAGCAAAAGCAGCACAAGGTGAAGCATTTCTTCTTCAAGGTGGAGACTGTGCAGAAGAGTTTGCTCTTTGTAACGGACAAGTGATTAAAAGAACATTAAAGGTTCTTCTTCAAATGGCTGTTATTCTTACTTATGCAGGTGAAAAAGAAGTAATCAAAGTTGGTCGAATTGCTGGACAATATGGAAAGCCTCGATCAGCAGATATGGAAACGATTGATGGTGTTGAATTACCTAGCTATCGTGGTGATATTGTAAACCGAGCTGAATTTGTAGAAAAGGGACGAATTCCAGATGCAAATAATTTGTTGCAAGCTTATCATTACTCAGCAACAACTCTAAATTTATTAAGAGCATTTACTCGTGGTGGATTTGCTTCTTTAGATCGTGTTCATAAGTGGAATATGGACTATGTAAAAGAATCACCTCAAGGAAAACGATATGAGGAGTTATCTCAACAGATTGATCATGCAATCCGTTTTATGAAAGTGATTGGTCTTGATCCTGATTCATTACCTCAATTAAAAGAATTAGAATATTATACTTCTCATGAAGCTTTAATTCTTGGTTACGAAACCGCTCTGACTCGAAGAAATACAGAAAGCGAAGGTAAAGAATGGTATGACTGTAGTGCTCATATGCTTTGGATTGGTGATCGAACACGACAAAAAGATGGTGCTCATATTGAGTTTTTACGTGGTGTAGAAAATCCAATTGGAATGAAAGTAGGCCCTAAGCATGATATTGATGAGATTTTAGAAATTTTAGACATTCTAAATCCAAAAAATGAATGGGGAAAAATAACACTGATCACTCGTTTTGGTGATGGTAATGTTAAAAAGCATTTACCTCAATTGATTCGAGCTATTGAAAAAGCAGGAAAGCGAGTGTTATGGAGTTGTGATCCAATGCACGGAAATACTTTTCTTTCCGAGACAAATTATAAAACAAGAAACTTGGATAGTATCCTAGCTGAAATTCATCAATTTTTTGAAGTTCATCGTGAAGAAGGAACTGTTGCTGGTGGAATCCATTGTGAACTAACTGGACTTGATGTAACTGAGTGTGTTGGTGGAAGTGGAAAAGTTGGTGGTGAGTTTAAAATGCTTACTGATGAACATTTAGAGCACATGTATCTTACTAGCTGTGATCCACGATTAAATGGACAACAAAGTATTGATCTTGCCTTTGAAATTGCAGAGATGTTGAGGAAAAAATGAGAATTGCCATCAAAAAAATTCAAGCCATGAAAAATGAAACTCCAATTATCATGGCTACTGCATATGATGCTTGGATGGCTAGAATGGTCGATCCTGATGTGGATTGTATTTTGATTGGAGATTCATTAGGAATGGTTGTTCAAGGTTTTGATTCAACGATTCCAGTTACACTAGATGAAATTATTTATCATACAAAAATGGTGGCAAGAGGTTCTCAAAATGCCTTCTTAATTGCTGATTTACCATTCTTGACTTATCAAACTTCGGTTGAAGATGCTGTTTTATCTGCTGGTCGATGTTTAAAGGAAGGGATGGCTCAAGCAGTTAAGTTAGAAGGTGGAAAACCAGTATTACCTCAAATTCAAGCCATTAGTAGTTATGGAATTCCTGTTGTAGCTCATCTAGGGCTAACTCCACAATCCATTCACGCATTTGGTGGATTTGGAAAACAAGGAAAAACAGATTCTGCGGCTAATGAATTAATTGAGAATGCACAAGCTGTAGAAAAAGCTGGTGCATGTATGCTTGTTGTAGAAAATATTCCACATGATCTTGCTAAAAAAGTATGTTCAGCCGTTCAAATTCCAGTGATTGGAATTGGTGCTGGTGCAGATTGTGATGGCCAAGTACAAGTTTTTCACGACTTATTTGGACTTGACCCAGATTTTTCTCCACGCCATGCAGTACCGTTTATGGATGGAGGAAAACAAATTCGGGAAGCCGTTCAACAATATGCAAAAGCAGTTCGATCAGGTGAATTAGTATCAAAATAAATTATTTTTTTACTTCAATATCTTGATAAACAT
>JBNMNM010000147.1:0-7155 GCA_051275585.1 bacterium
ACTTTATTTTTCCAAGCATTTAGTTTCATCATCAGCTAGATGAGATTTGTATAAGTTATTCTTTTTTTGATCCTAAGCAATCCCAAAATATAACTTTTTTTTTGAAAAAATCGTTTTCTGGAACTAATTTTCTATAAAATTTTTGATTCCATTTATCCTTACAAAGTCTGCAATAGATATGTATGTTTTATGCAATTTTTTATGGGATAATTAAACAAAAAACCATTTGTAGATACTTTTAAAGCTGGAGATATTATTCCAGATATCGTTCTTTCACCATTCACTGGTTCTCGTGTAGATATTAAAGTTAAAGGTGTATGGAAAGATGGAGTATGGACTCTAGAAGTAAAACGAAAACTAGTTACGAAGCAAGAATCAGGTTTTGTTGTGCCAACAGTTGAAAAAATCAAAGCTAAATATGCTCAACCATTGGGCTAGGTTAAGTCAGACGGCGTTTATTCGTTGCATTAACCGCTTAATCCCAGAATCCCCCTACTTTAGTGGCAATGTCGTTGACTTAAGGATTTTTTGAGAAAAACAACAATTTTAACATCAACATTAAAGCCAAATTTTTTAATGTTATTTGTGTTAAAAGTCTCCTAAATTTCTTAAGTCAACGACATTGACTTTAGTGGGGGGAGTTTTTCAAGAAATCTTCTCTTCTCTAAAACCTTCATTTCTAGTCTAATAAAGAGTTCAAAGAAGACTAGTTGAGGTGTTGCCTTCAAACAAAATTTATGAAACAACGAAAAGTGTGTTCTACAAGATATTGCATCAAGTGATTTGTATGGTTATTTTCTCAAATTTTGCAATTGTCTTTAATATTTAAAACATCATCATTAAAGATTTTTTATGAAGGCTAGCTTAATCATTCCAAGTTATAACCGAGAAGAACTACTTGTTCAGACCATTCAGTGTGGAATCAAACAAAATTACAGTGACTACGAAGTGATTGTAATTGATCAAACTAAAAATCATCTCCCTGCAACTTCTCAGTTTATTGAAGAGAACCAGCAAAAAATCCAATATATTTTTTCAGACCAGCCTTCTGTAACCAAAGCTCGAAACCTTGGAATCAAACATGCTACGGGTGAAGTTTTAATCTTCATTGATGATGATACCAGTTTTGATGAAAACTTTATTGCAAATCATGTTGATGCTCATAAAAGAGGATCTGACATGGTACAAGGTCGGATTTTAGAGAAAGGTTGTCGAATTTCTAAGAAGCCTACGTGGATTGCATCCTATATTAAGTTTAAGGGGAAAGATACTTGTGATCATGATGGAAAAACGAATAATGTGACTGGTTGCAATTTTTCTGTAGCAAAAAAGGTGATTGATCAAATTGGAACTTTTGATGAAAGTTTTTATGGAATGGCAATTCGAGAAGATAGCGATTTTGGTTACCGAGCATATAAGGCTGGTTTTAACGTAACCTTTTCAGTAACAGCAGAACTGTTTCACCATCGAAGCCCTTCAGGTGGTGTGGATTCAGGAATCAAAGTTCCTTTACTTGATCGATCTTATTATTTTGGTGAGCTTCTTTTTTCTAGAAAGAATTTTGGTTCTACTACTGTATTTTGGTATCGATTCCGAATTTTTCTACGAGGAGTAAAAGTTTTGTGGAGATTGATTTTGCGAGCTGACCAAGATGTAAAAGATTTACTAGAAACACGAGAACAGAAACAATTATCTAAAAAATAGAATACTGAGTCTCTTTGAACTCAGTATCTATAGATCGGAGTTAAGTACTATAAAATATGAATAATTAACTTCTATACTATCAATAAGATAAAAAATTGATAGTATTTAGATTATTTAACTCAAGCAAACTGATATTCCTTAACTAACTGAAATATTTAACAATCAAAAATCATGCTATTGAAGTACTTAACTCAGATCATTATCTATAGAAGTAAAAGGAAATACTAAGTTCGATGTGAAAGAGTAACTCTTATAAAGTTTATGTAAATTACTCTTTTTTTTTATGTCTAATTTATTTTCTTTTGGAAAAATTATACTTTGAGGTGATTAACTTGTGCATTGAGTTGGTTTGCTGTTGAATTTAATTCTTCTGCCATTACAGCTACTTCTTGTACAATTTTAGCAAGTTCACTAGTTGATGTTGAGTGCTCACAACTATTTTCTGAAATATCATTTAAAGATAAACTTACTTCTTGAAATTGGTTATTTTGTTGTTGCACGGTCTCAGAAATATTTCCCATACTATCAGAAACTTGATGTACTTTATTGATGATACTTTCGAGAGTATCTTTAGTTTCTAAAATAACCTGATTTCCATGATTAACATCAACAACACTACTTTCAATTAAATATTGAATTTCATTAACGGAAGTATTACTTCTTTCAGCCAAGTTACGAACTTCATCAGCAACAACAGAAAATCCTTTTCCAAATTCACCTGCTTTTGCCGCTTCAATTGCTGCATTCAAAGAAAGTAAGTTTGTTTGATTTGCGATATCAGTAATAACGTTAATAATACCTTCAATTTTTCGACTACTTTCTTCAATCTTTTTCATTGAATCGCTTGTTCGGTTTACAGCCTGTCCTCCTTGTCGTGCTTCTTGCTCTGCATCTGTAGTGACTTTTTTAATATCAACAAAATAGTGTGTATTTTGTTGGTTAGAGTCTGCAACTTTTTGAATTGTATCTGTAATTTGAGTTAATGTTGTAGATTCATCCTCAAGACCTTCTGCAAGTTGATTGCTTAACAGTCCAATTTGAATTGCACTTGTTGCAAGTTGATCTGAAGATGTTGCAAGAGAACTTGCATTACTAATTACCTCTTGTACAACAACTTGAATATTTTCAATAAATTGATTAAACCATCTCGCAAGTAGACCTATTTCATCCTTATTTTTAGCTTCAATCCTTTGTGTTAAATCAACGCTTCCTTCTGCAATTGTTTTTAACATTTCAACTATATCTAAAATTGGTTTGATTAAAATAGTAACAAATTTATTTGCAACCAAAACCAAAGCAACTAATGCAACAATTCCAAAAAGTGCAATCCAATTTCTTAGAGATGCAACTTTCTCATAAATTTCACTTTCATCAATTTCAGAAAGAATTGCCCATTGCACACCTAAGATTTGAATAGGAGAGTAAGCACTTAATACTTCTACTCCTCGGTAATCTCGGACAAATTGGACTCCTGATTGCTTTTGTAGTGCTTTTCTTGATGTGGCTGTATCAATCTTATGAAGTAGAATTGATGACTGCTTAAATTGAATTTGTTTAGCAATATCTAAGGGAAGCTTACGACGAACTTCTTGAAAGTATGACTTAGGATCTTCAATAAGAAATCGTGAATAATTCCTCATTGTTTGATCTTGTCCTATTAAATAAGTTTCTCCTGTTTTTCCATGACCTGTAAGTTTCCATTTTTTATGGGATGTCATAGTATTATTAATGGCATCAATAGGCATTTGGAAAATCAAAACCCCTATTTTTTTTCCTTGATCAAATATAGGAATTGCAATGAAACTAGCAGCATCTTGGTATGATGGTAAGTATGGTTTAAAATCAATAAATTGTGTACTTTTGGTATTACTTTGATTTGCACGTTGAAATACTTTTCCAATTCCCGTATTTGCATAAATTCCATTTTTAAGAGAAGTTCCAAAATCAATCTCTTTATAAACAGAGTAAACAATTTTTCCCGTTTCAGAATCAGCTAGAAATAAATCATAGTATCCAAATTTTTTAACAAAACTTCGAAAAACAGAGTGATATTTTTTGTGGAATTGGCTGTATTTTGAATTGTCGCCTGCTGTTTCAAGTAAGTCTTTACTTCCTAATGGATGAGTATTTTTTGATAAATAGTGAGCTTGTAAGGCTAGTGCATCGTTATCTAATTTTTTAATAACTTGTTCTACTTGTTTAAATTGAGATCCATTTTTTTTAACAAATTGTTTTTGAAAATCATTTTGATAATATTGAGTGAGTGATGTTTTTAACACATTGAGTTGTTCAGAACCAATTTGATTATCTTTACGAAACTGGTAGAAACTTTTCTTGAATTCTTGCATTGCCTGAATAGTCATGTGACTTTCAGATAATGTAATAGTTTGGTTTTTGATTGTTTTAAAAAGCTCTTGAATTTGAACTTTTTTTGTTTCCCGCTTGCTAACTAAGCGTTCTTTTGCTTGTTCATAGAGAGCATTTTTACTGATTGTAATGCTAATGATTCCACCAAATAGAATGGAGAAAAAAAGAGAAGCACTTAGCAAAAGTGATATTTTTTTTTGGATACTATTCATTTAAAACCTTTTGCAGTTGAAAACAAAACTTATCTATTTGAGGGAAATATCAAGAGGTCTGTTTTTTATAAAAATAATTGCATATTGATGATGGTTTGTGGGCTTTCAGGGAGGAATGCAAGGGCTTTTTATAAAAATCTATATTTTCATATAGTTAGTTTTTAGGTGGGAATGTGTTGTCAATAAAAGTATAGAGGAATAGACAACACACAGTAAGATTAATTATTTTTTCTTTAGGAAGTTATAACTGCCTAAAACTTTGTAATTAATTTGATTACGACCTAGCTCATCTAAACATGCTTCTGTCCGGTGATTATTCAAAAAATCAATAAAAAATGAATATTTCCATGCAGAACTTTTTGATGGTCTTGACTCTAAACGACTAAGGTTAATTCCAAATACATGAAATTCTCTTAAAAGCTCAAAAAGTAATGAGTGGCGATCTTCATGAAAATTAATAAATAGTGAAGTTTTCTCTTTTGAAAAATCAGGACTATAGTTTTCAGGTCGCTTTTGAATTACAAAAAAACGAGTTGTATTATCTTCATAATCTTGAATATCTTCAATTAGCAGTTTTGTTTTAAAACGTTCCTCTGATTTTGCAAGGCTTGCAGGAATAATTGCTGCAATAGGTTCACCTTCATGTTTTAGAAATAGATCTCCTGAGTGAACATTACTATCAGCAAAAAGAACTTCTGCTTGAGGAAAATTATCCGAAGTAAACTGCATTGTCTGATTAAATGCCTGTGGATGAGCATAAAATCGCTTGATTTCGTTTAATGGAGTATTTGTAATCAAACTAAATCGAACATGAATACTTAACTCATTAGTAATAATAATATCTGAGCTAATTAGACTATCTTGTGCCTGACCGACAGTTCCAGATACGGAATTTTCAATAGGAATTACCCCGTAAGTATCTTGTGTAACAACCGATTTTGTGATTTGAGGAATTGTTTGTGTATAAACAATTTCCATTGAACGTTCTTCTGCAACTTGTGATGCAGCAGAATAACTCATAGTACCTTTCGGTCCAAGAGTAATGATTTTTTGATCAACCATAGAGTTTCATGATGCGAAAAACTTTAAAGAGTGTTACTGAAAGGACGTGAAGCCTAATCAAATTTGACTAGATTTAAAAGCATCAATTCAAAAAACGTAATTTTCTTATTCCTTGGCTAATGTCAGCATGAAAATTCCTTGTATTAACTCGGATTCTCAGCTTCAAAATAAAATTTTGGCAATTTTTGCAAGCATCAATCACCAAAGTTGGAAGCGAAAAACAGATTCTGATAAAATTTATAATATACTTCAGATTTTTGAAGAGAAAGAGGCAATTGACTATATAAACTATCAAATGCCTGAATTAGTTATTGTTAATTTTTCTGACAAAGAAATTGATAGTATGACTGTAATTGCTCAAGTAATTGCAGACCCGTGGTTAAATAATTGTGGTCTTATTGGATTTTATTCTGACCAAGAAACATATGAAAAAATTAATGCCATTGAGAATGCAAATTTACTCTGTTTTATCAAGAATACAGATGTAAGTTACTATTTACCTAAAATTATAAAAATTCTTCAAGAGAACCCACACTTTCTCTTTCAACGGTCAATGCAGAAGGCGTTTATTACTCGCATGACTGGTCAATTTATTCTTGATTTAGATGTTGCTTTAGTTCCGTACTATGCCAACCTGATTTCTAATTACCTTTTTAATGTTGGGTTATTAGAGGCACATGTTAAAAATAATATTAGTTTTGTTCTTGTTGAAATGCTGACAAATGCAATTGAACATGGGAATTGTGGAATTACTGCGGAAGAAAAAAGTGAATTTTTACAAAAAGATTTTAATATTAAAAAATTAATTAATCAAAAACTAAAAGATCCTGAAGTTGCAAAAAAGCGAGTTTATTTTCAATATGAAATTCATCGTCATGAATCCATTTTTACAATTAGAGATGAAGGAAAAGGGTTTTCTTGGAAAAAAGCCTTAAAAAAAGATTTTGATCCATTAGCAGAACATGGTCGTGGAATTTTAATTTCAAAAGAGTATGTTGAGTCAATCCAATATAATGATGTTGGAAATGAAGTAGAATTAGTTGTAAAACACAATAGTAATGCCGCCAGTGCCTTACCCGCCGCATTTTTAGATAATGAAATTATTTCTTTTGATGTAGATCAAGTTGCTTGTCGTCAAGGTGAAGAAAGTACTTATTTATATTATATTGCAGAGGGTGAATTTCGAGTTGAGGTGAACTCTAGACCTGTAGCAGTGTTAAATCCTGAAGATATGTTTGTGGGAGAAATGTCTTTTCTTCTTCAAGAAAAACGAAGTGCAACTGTGATTGCAAACACTCCAGGAAAATTAATTAAAATTTCTAAAGAGTCATTTATTAGTACAATTAAAGAGCAACCATATTATGCTTTGTTTTTATCTCGACTCCTTGCTCAACGATTACAAAGAGTCACTCGAAAGGTTGCCCACTAATGAATAATTTACTTATTTTTAATTTGGTAAATATTCCATGTAGATTCAATCAAAGTATGCAGATCACTAAATCGAGGTTCCCAGTTTAGAACCTCTTTTGCTTTTTCATAAGATGCATATAATCCTGCTGGATCTCCCTCTCGTTTTTCTACAACTTGATAATTAACTTTCTTGCCACTCACTTTTTCAGTTTCTTGAATCACTTCAAGTACTGAATATCCTTTTCCTGTACCTAAGTTTATTGTTGTTGATTCTTTCTTTATATTGAGATGTTCAAAAGCAAGAACATGAGCATTTGCTAAATCACTTACATGAACATAATCACGAACACCTGAACCATCTTTTGTTTCATAGTCATTACCAAAAACTTGCATTGACTGT
>JBNMNM010000148.1:0-7097 GCA_051275585.1 bacterium
ACCTATAATTGCTGATACGATTTTGGGTTTGGTAATTTGATAAGATTTAATAATTTTGGGATTCTCAAAAATTCCAAGCTTACAAATAATATCAAAAATTTCCTGAATAGATACAGTTTTCATAAACTTAGGCAGATTGATTACTAGAAGAAAAACCTCGTTCTTCTTTTTTTTCAGTTTCTATTTTTGAAGGCACATGAAATTTATCACTAAGATTTTTCTTTATGATTTTACAGGATTCTTGAAGATCTGCTTCAGACTGAGCCATTTGCAAAGCTTCAAGTAAGCTTTCTAATTTGCTCTTAAAACTTTGCATTTGTTTGTTACTCATTCGATCAAATAAATCGTCATAAGGCTCAACTGAAAACTTTACAACAAGCCTTTCTGCAAATTCATTATTATAATTAGAGTAGGAAAAATTATTGATCATTTTTTGAATAAAATTAATCAAAGCTTTTAAATCATCATAATCTTTAGTAAATACATCACTATACTCACATTGAAAATATTTTAGTGCTGCCCCTGTCAATCCAATTCCAATTGGTGCAGAGTTTCCATTTGATGGAAATTTTTCATTTTTCCATTGTTTCAAATAGCGGATAATCCGTCTAAATTGTGCTGAATCATCAGAATCATTATAGTGATTTTCTACATCTTTAATGAATTTTTTTGGCTCGCATAGTTCCCATTTCTTATTTTCTGATTTTGAACCAGATTTTCCTCTTGCATGATAAATTTTTACATCATTTTCATCAGGGTGTACATAGATTACTAAGTCTACATGAAAAGCATCTTCACCTTGTTTTGTGTAGGTAACAGTAATACATGGTTCTTTAAGTTCTACCTTGTCAGTGTGTCCATTTAATGCATCATAGACCCATTTTTTCACTTGGATTGGATCAGGGTAATCATCCTTATTAATATGAAATAACAGACCAACATCAATGTCATAGTCACTTCCAGTTGCAGGTTTAATACCTGTATTCATTCCATAACTTCCCTGATTAAAATGCTCGAATTTGGGCATTTTTTCTTCTTTTTTCTCAAACTGTTCCTTTAATTTATCCCTCAATTTTTTCAAAATAATATCTCTTTTTTCTTTGAGAGGCTTATTTTCTTTCATCCGTTTTAATTTGATATCTTCATGAAATTTTTCAAAATAATTTTGTACATTTGCCATATTGTATTCCTTTGCATTATGATTACTGTTAGCACTCGTTCTAAATGAGTGCTAACAGTGGAACTAACTTTCTTAAAAAAGTCAAATAAATGTTTGATGATTAAAGGTAAAAAAATTAATCAGATAATTTGTGATAAGGAGAAAAAGGCTTTACTTTTTTCTGAAAGAATATTTCCTTTATTTTAGGTAATGCCTTTCTCGCTTCAGAAACTCCTAACCCTTTCAATGAGTCAATCATATCTATTTTATCCAAATCATATTTTCCATTTCCTACTTCTGGACAAATTCGGATAACATTTTCATGGCCTGCAAGTAGTTGAGCTGTTCCAAATGAAGCTGAAGACTGTGCTTTCATAAAAACATCTACAATTCTTGAAGCCCAATGAAGTTTGCCAACAAAAAATTGTTTATCTGACTTGATATTTAGAGGTTCACTAGGACAACCAAGACTCAGAATTTTTAAAGATTCACGAGGCCAATTTAATACACCAATAGCTTCTACTACAGCAGCACCCACTGGATTATTAGCCCAAACACCTCCATCAATTAATGGAATCCCTGAACTATTAATATGAGTTGGAAAATATGTTGGTGCAGCAGCAGTTGCAAGAGCCACATCAACTACTTTTTCTTTGTAATCCATTTCTAAACGATTATGATGTGATGTTTTGTAAACATGAACTTCTCCTGTTTCCAAGTTGCAAGAAGGAATTACTAATCTAGTATTGCTTTCCCCTAACCTCTTTTCCTCAAATTGAGCTATTAAAGCTTTTTTTAAAGGTTCTTGATTATATTTCGCAGAAAACCATTGTTTAAAGAAACCTTTAACACCATTTCCTTTAAAAATTTCTGGACCTAGTTTTTCATAAAAGTGTAAAACTTCTTTGCCTGAAAATCCTAAGCCAAGCCCTAAAGCAATAATTCCTCCAGTTGAGGTTCCAACAATTAAATCAAAGTAATTAAAAACAGAATCTCCAACTGTGTCTTCTATTGAAGCGAGAAATGAGGCTGGAAAGGTTCCTTTAATCCCACCTCCATCAATTGTTAAAATTCGCTTTACATCTTGACTCATAAAATCCTTATTTGAATAGTTTTTCCATTATAAATTATCTTTAAAAACAATATAATACTTTATATCTAGTCTAGATTAGATGTTTACCATATAAGTCACTATCTAGATTTTTTTTTATTTTTCTTGTTATCTCTAATTTTTGAAGATTTTGGTTCAAGATGATTCTATTCTAATTTTTCTGAATATTTTTCAGAAAACTACTTGCTTTAAATACAAAAAATTCTCTTTAACGGCTTATATTTCTTAATACCAACCCTATTTCGATTCATTACATACTGAAAATATTTTGAATTCCTTCCATTGTTAAACAATACTCTTGTGCTTTTTCGCACTGATTCAGTTTAAGTTATTTTGTAATCTATCCTTTTAAATCATACAAGCGGAGGATTGATGAAGAAACACAATCAAATTTCTCAAGCTCAATCCATCTTGGATTTGGTCGCAGGAAAAGAAATTACAAAACAAGAGCTTCTATCAAAAACGGCTGAACTCGCCAAAATTCTTTGGATCGAAAAACAACATAGTCAAACTAGACATGAATATCATAGGCAAAAAGAATTAGCCGAAATGATGAATGACTCAAAAGGAAAAGCATTTACCGTTGCAATGATTGATCAATGTTTTCGTGCAAACAGTCCTGAAAGAATTGCTGACCAATTGATTTATCTTCTTCAAAAGTATGGAGTTCCTCATTACCTTCCGTTCCAGAAAAGGGTTCGTTTAATTTCGTTTAAACAACTAGGTCATATTTTTGCTAAAGAATTAGTTCCTTTCATGATCAGTTTTATACAAAAAGATACAGCATCATTTGTAATTCCAGCAGAAGGTTCAACGTTTCTCCGTCATCTCAAGAAACGAAAGAAACAAGGAATCCAACTTAATATTAATTATCTCGGAGAAGCAGTTCTCAGTGAAACAGAAGTTGAAAAACGATTGGATATCTATTTTGATCTTTTATCAAAAGAAGACGTCGAATGTGTTTCGATCAAAATCTCTACCCTTTTTTCTCAAATAAATCTTCTTGCGACTGAAAAAACACTTCAAATTTTATCAGAACGTTTGCAACAACTTTATCGAATAGCACAACTCAAAGGAAAGTTTGTCTATCTTGATATGGAAGAATATTGCGACCTTTACCTGACAAAAGAGCTTTTTCAACGAGTTTTAAGTTTACCTGAATTCAAAAATTTTTCTGCTGGAATTGCATTGCAAGCTTATATCCCAGAATCCTACCAAGTTCAGAAGGAATTAACTGATTGGGCAATTCAACGAGTTAATGGTGGTGGAGAAGCTGTTAAAATTCGATTAGTAAAAGGGGCAAACCTTGCGATGGAAAAACAGACAGCTTCTATCAAAAACTGGCCTCAAACTCCTTATCATAACAAACAAGATACAGATGCTAATTATAAAAAAATGGTTTGTTATGGGCTTCAACCAAAACATGCAAAAGCTGTTTCTATTGGGATTGCAAGTCACAATGTTTTTGATATTGCGTTTGCCATTATCCTTCGCTCAATCAATCAAGTTGAATCAAGTGTAAGTTTCGAAATGTTAGAAGGAATGGAAAATCCATTAAGTCGAGTTGTTACTAAATTAACAGGCAAAGTTTTACTCTATTGTCCTATTGCTAAAAAACAAGACTTCAAAAGTGCAATTGGTTATCTAATTCGTAGACTTGATGAAAATACAGGAGAACAAAACTTTCTTCGTCATAGTTTTGATTTAGAACCTGACTCCGACAATTGGAACAAGCAACTTTCTTTATTTACACAGTCCTATCACGAACAAAAAACAGTACAATATCAATCAAACCGAAATCAAAATAGATGCAAAGTAAATCATTTTAAAGAACAAAGAACATTATTTCGCAATGAATCTGACACAGATTTTTCAATCCAAGTTAATCGAAAATGGGCAAATACAATTATTGAACAATGGAGAAAACAAACACCTATACAACCTCCTCAAATGGAGTGGAGTGAAATTACTCATGCATTGGAGTCTGCTAAACAACAAGAATCAACGTGGAACAAGCAAACAATTCAAGATCGATGTCAAATTATTTCCTTATTGGCTCATTTACTACGAGAAAAACGATCTGTTTTAATTGGTATGATGATGCTCGAAGCTAAAAAAACATTCATCGAGGCTGATGCAGAAGTCTCAGAGGCCATTGATTTTGCGGAATACTATATCCATATAATGCTTACAATGAAGGAAGATTACGATTTAAGTTATCATTCTTTAGGAACCATTTTAATCACTCCTCCTTGGAATTTTCCTGTTGCAATTTCATGCGGAGGAATCATAGCTGCTCTGATTACAGGGAATTGCGTTCTCTTTAAACCTGCTCCTGAAACGGCTTGGATTGGTCAATTTTTAGTTCCACTGTTTCACAAAGCTGGAATTCCAAAACACGTTTTGCATTATATTCATTGCAATGATGAACCTTTGGGTTCTCAATTAATTCAGGATGAACGAATTGATGCTGTAATTTTAACAGGATCAACAACAACAGCAGAGCATTTTTTAAAATTACGCTCAAACCTTCGCCTTTTTGCTGAAACAGGGGGTAAAAATACAATCATTGTTACTGCCCTTGCTGATCGAGATTTAGCAATTAAACATATTATTCAATCTGCCTTTAGTCATAGTGGACAAAAATGTAGTGCCGCAAGTTTACTCATTTGTGAAGCTGAAGTTTATGATGATCCTTCCTTCATGAGCCAACTCGAAGAAGCGGTTTTATCCTTAAAAGATGGTTCAGTCTGGGAATTAGATAGTATAATCACACCCCTGATTCAGGAGCCTAATCCAATACAATTAAAAGCACTCACACAACTTGAATATGCTGAAGAGTGGTTGGTTCAACCCAAGCAAGATCTCAATGACCCACATCTTTGGTCAGCAGGAGTAAAAGTTGGAGTACAACGAGGAAGTTTTAGTCATCAAACTGAGTTTTTTATTCCATTATTGTCTGTAATTCGAGCAAATGATTTAGAACATGCAATTCAAATTGCGAATGATACAGAATATGGATTAACATCAGGGTTACAAAGTTTAGATGAAAGAGAACAAAAAATTTGGAAAAAAAGAATTATCGCAGGAAATATTTATATCAATCGACCGATCACAGGAGCAATTGTTAAACGACAACCTTTTGGCGGATGTAAAAAAAGCTCTTTTGGCCAAGGTTTCAAAGCTGGTGGTTCTAATTATCTCTCCCAATTTCTTATCATTTCGCAAAAGACTTTTCCAACTAAAAAAGCAGATATCCATCATAAAATTAATAAGCTTACTCGCATTCTAAAGCGCTGGAAAGTAAATGAACATGATATGAAATTATGGTACGCCAGCCTTGCAGATTATAGTTATTGGCAACCTTATTTTACACAAAAACATGATGAATCAAAAGTCCGAGGACAAGATAATACCACTCACTATATTCCTTTACCACGAATTGGAGTTAGAATTACAGAAGATGATAAGGCTGTTGATTTTATGAGAATCATTGTAGCAATCCTACTTTTTGATAACTCTCCTCAGATTAGTTGGGATGGGAAAAAATTTCGATTTCCTTTAATCCAACCCAAAGATTTTCAAGGAATTCCCGTTAGAGTTGAAACAGAAGAAGGTTTAGCCCAACAAATTCGGTTAAAACAAATTACTCGTTTGCGAATGCTCTCAAAACCAAGTGATTTATTAACCGAGGTATGTAGCAAATCTGCATGTTATATTGATCAATCAGAAGTATTAGGAAACGGTCGTTATGAATTACCTCGTTATTTACAAGAAATTACAACAAGTACTGATTATCATCGTTATGGAAATATTAGTGATCGAGAACAGTGAACTACTCGCCCCTAAAGGAGTGAGCTTCTAGCAGTTAACAGGCAAAAGCCTAACACTTACTATCTTTTTTAACACTTCTATACCACGTACTTTCAAAGCCTTGGCCTTGCGAGATTTACCACTGGATCCACGTTCCTGAATCCGAAGATAACCCTTTGAATTCAAATCTGTTCGGGAGTTTTGAATTAGTTTGATTGCTCTTTTCTTGATCACAAGTGAGGCATTCTCATCCGCATTTCGGATCATGCCACACTTGGGATTTTGACAAATAAACTCAGATTGGGTTTTCCGACTTTCGGATTGAGTGTTTCCGCAATCGGAACACTCCTGAGATGTATAAGCTGCTGAAATTTTAAAGAAAGCTTTGTTCGCTCGAAAGGCTTTATATTTTGTAAATGATTCTAGGATATGCCAACCTTGATCCAAGATAGCTCGGTTTAAGCCAGACTTTTGTTTTACGTTATTTCCAGGATTCTCCTTGGTGCCTTTCACTTCGGCTCATGTTCTTGATTTTAAGATCCTCGAAAACGATTACATGGGTGGATTTAGAATCTACAAGCTTTCTGCTAACTTGGTGGCAAAAATCTCTTCTGAGATTTGCTTGGCTTTCATAAAGATCGCCAATTTTCTTTTTGGTTTTATTCCTGCGATTGGAACCTTTGGGTTGTTTGGCTAATTTCTTTTGGTACTTTTTGATGTACTTGGTTCGACCATGTTTTTTCTTTTTCTGAGCTGGCGTTAGATCGAAAAAGACCCCTCCAGCTTGGACAAGACGAGTTATTCCTCGATCAACCCTAACTGTGATTTGTTCTAGTTGCTTTTCAGAAAAGGTACTTAATTGCCAGCAATTCTCCTTTTAGGATCTCTTTGAATTAACTGTTAATTGCTCTACTTAGTAGTTACTCTTTTTCCATTGTTTATGAGAATTCAAGGAGTAGCAATGTCTGAAAATTTAAGTTTTGATTCTTTTGTTTCTAAAATTCATCAGGTTTT
>JBNMNM010000149.1:0-7057 GCA_051275585.1 bacterium
CATTTCTTTTTTCACGTAATTTTAATGCAATTTTAGAAAAAATTTGATGCTGACTTCGTAATGCTTTTCCTCTCCACTGTTGATGATCTTGGTGTAACATCTCAATTGCAGATTTTGCATCTTCAATGGTTCCTAGAACAAAAGAAGAATATTCATATTTTGGAACACATGAAATATCATAACAAGGTTGAACATCTCGTTGATCTGCAAGAAATTGACCCCCTAATTGCAGTGGAATTGCTTTTAAGGATGCATCATCAAGCATTTCCCATTTTTTACGAATTTTCTTAGCCCACAACTGGTTTCCTTCTAAAGACCAGTCTGTTAATGGTTCATTCCGAAAAATGCCTGTATAAAAAGTTCCTATTCCTTTCGGAATTCTCTCTCTTCCTCGGTCTTGCATTCGTTTTGGATAATAATCAATTTGTTCTCGTTTTTCCCAAGTATGAACAAAGTTTTCAATTAAACTATTCCACTCATGTGACTGCACTTCCATATTTAAGGATGAATGGACAAAATAATGTTTTTTTGCATTTTCATTAATTCGACTTAAAAGATATGGGACAACAGCACTAAAATTATCTTGTTCAAAAATAGGAGTATAACAAATCGTATTTGAAAAACATTCTTGAATTTTTCTTGTTAAAAAAGAAACAACACCCTTAAAAGTTTCAATATAAAAATTATCTAAAACCTGATTATTTTTTGCAATACTATACGCATAAGCCAAATCAAATACGTTATGAGAACCAACAATAATTTTTACGACATTAATATTTTCAGGTAATAAACCAAAATCAATCATCTTTTTTAAATTTGCATCAACTTCCTCTTTATCTTCAAAGATAGGACTAACCCAACTTTTTACTGCCGCATTAAATTTTTCATAATTTTTCCACGCACCTTTGACTAAACGTAAAAAAATAGGTTCGCCCCCTTCAAGAACTCTTTCTTGAGACCATGCGGTCAGTTCTTGTTGTAGTAGAAAAGAATCAGGAATATAGGATGGAAGTGTAATGCCTACGGAACAACTTAATAATTCATCACTAAATAAAATATCCTTTAAAATTCGAGAAACAAAAGAAAGTTCTAAATAGTCATTAATATCAATACAAATTTGTTTTGGGAGTTTTTTTCCCTGTGGAGTTGTATAAAAATATTTTTGTGAAGCTTCAAGTAATTCAAACAATTGACCTTCTAAAAGATCTTGTCCACTTCCATAGTGAGATAGATATAGTTGTGGCACTAATGCTGAAATATTAATACTAATGCGAGGAATTTTAGGGTGTTCTAAAAGGTACAAATATTTTTGGAAATTTTTTTCAGACTCTTTTTGTCCTAAAGCAGGTTCAAAGTAATATGCTACATCAACAATTTTGTTTTCTTGATACTGTTGATTAAGGAATTCAACTAATTCTTGCGATTGATCATTAAAAATAAAATGTTTTGTGTCTTGTAAAATTTTCTTAGCAACTTTAGGTTCTGAAAAACCAGGAATATACTTCCCAACTTTCATAAACATTTTACTTAGTAAGCGATCAGATTCAGAGAAAAATGCAGGCACACCATTTTGCTCTAAAATATATAAAAATTGCTCAATTATTCTTTTAGGATTACTTGAGCGAAACATTTGATCAATTAATTGGAGTAGTGCAAGGTAATTTTGCGGAGAAAATGAAACATGTTTCATCTTTTCTTGAAATTTTTTTTCTTCATCTTTTTGAAGATTTAGAGATTCCTTATACCAAATTTCAGCAACTTGAATCGTTTGTTGTATAATTTTAGGAAGTTTTGTACTGATTTCTTTTTTGACTGTCATTTTTCCAACACACCACAAGATCAATCAAACATAAAAATATGGAGCACTCTTCAGAGCAAGATTTGGAACTTTTAGATGAATGTTTGCACACATTAGAGGGACAGTTACGACTCATGAGTAATGAGTCTAGTTGGATTAATCTTGATTCAATCAATCAAGAATTTACTGATTTAATCCAAGACCTCTTTAGTGACGCTTCTTCAGATAAAGTCACAGAAGAATCGTTTGTAACACAAAATCTAAAAAAAATAAATTTTGAAAATCAAACAAACAAAGAAAAAGTTCAATCCAAGCAAATACAAACCCTTGAGGTTCCTCAAACTAAGCCTCTTACAGAAAGAAAATTCGAAGACAGTAAAAACTTAGATACTCTTCGAGTTCGAATTCATGAATGTACTCGTTGTGGTTTAGCTAGTAACCGTAAAAATATTGTATTTGGACAAGGAAATCATCAGGCTGATTTACTTTTGATTGGAGAAGCTCCTGGTGAAGATGAAGATATGCAAGGTTTACCATTTATTGGAAAAGCAGGAAAGTTATTAACTCAGATTATTCAATCAATTGGGGTTCAAAGAAAATCGGTTTATATTTGCAATGTTGTAAAGTGTAGACCTCCAAAAAATAGAAACCCTCATGTTGATGAAACTGCGGCCTGTTTGCCCATTTTGAAAAAGCAAATTGAGCTAATCAATCCAAAACTAATTGTTACTCTTGGAAATGTTCCAACAAAAACACTTATACCAAAAGCAGCAGGGATCACAAAAATGCGAGGACAAATTTTGGATTATGAAGGGTATCCTTTAATTCCAACATTTCATCCAGCATATCTTCTCAGAAACTTGAGTGGCTTGCCTTTGGTTTGGGATGATATGAGGAAAATTCGTCAATTTTTATTTCAAAAAAAGTAGAAATTCACCTTTGAATTGCATTTTTTTCGAACTCTGTTTGACCAATAGTATTTTAGAGGTTAATTTGATAACAATTTTTTCCAATCCATTACTCTTAAATAGAACCTAGAATTTTGCTTAACTAAACATGGATAGAATTCATAATGCCTGCGTAATGACCGCAATTAAAACTCCATATCTGCCGAATAATGAAATTGACCTTGAGATGTACGATAAGATCGTAGAGAAGCAGATTAAACATGGAGTTAAGGGATTAATCATTGGCGGAACTACTGGAGAAGGTCATTTAATGGATTGGAATGAGCATATTATGCTAATTGCTCATAGTGTCCATAAATTTGGAAAAGATCTTGTCATTGTTGGAAATACAGGAAGCAATAATACCAGAGAGGCTATTCATGCAACAAAACAAGGTTTTGCTGTAGGAATGGATGCTTCATTACAAATTAATCCTTATTATGGAAAGACTTCAAAAAAAGGACTAATTGAACATCTCAATCAAGGTTTAGCTCTAGGGCCTGCGATTGTTTATAATGTACCTGGAAGAACAGGACAAGATATTGGTCCTGATGTAATTGAAGAAATTGCAAAATCTCCAAATTTTGTTGGTGTTAAAGAATGTATGGGGAATGAAAGAATTCAGTACTATACAGATAAAGGAATTGCTACTTGGTCAGGAAACGATGATCAAAGTTTTGAAGCCAAACATCTTCATGGAGCGAAAGGAGTTATTTCAGTAACTAGTAATGTTATACCAAAGTTAATGGTTCAACTTATGACTGAAAACTCACCAGCACTAAATGAACAGTTGCAACCTTTGTTTACTTGGTTATTCCATGAACCAAACCCAATCCCATTAAATACTGCATTAGCAATGATGGGTGAAGCAAAAGCTATTTTTAGAAGACCATACTACCCACTATCAGAATCATCTCAGGCAGAAGGAAAAGCTCTTTTAGAAGGACTTAATACTGAGGAAGTTGGGCAAGTAGATGTTATCGCTGAAAGTGACTTTGTATTAGTTTAAACTTATGTTTTGTTTATCTGGATAAACATTCAGATAGACAAAACTTATGATCGAACTATTTGTAGAATTGTAACATCATCATCAAACTTTTTACAATCATTCCACTCCTGAGCTTGATCAAGCACTTCATTTAAGGTTTTTCCTCCCTGAATAGAGTGGATAAGGTCATCTTTAAAACGATCTATTCCGTATTCTTCATTTTCTCTGCTGACTTCAATAACACCATCAGTATAAAAAATCAAAGCCTCTTGATTTCTTATTTTTACATAATTCTCTTGGTAATCAACCCAATCAAACATCCCAATAGGAAAACCAAATTCACTTTTTATCTCTTTGGCTTCTCCATCTGCATATTGCAAAGGAGCTGGATGCCCCGCACAAACATAGCGACAATCACCAGTTTTTGTATTGAGATCTCCGTAAAGCAAAGTAAAATATTGTCCTGTTCGATTTTGTTGATCAGAAAAGTGACTTGCAAGTTGTCCCACTAATTCCTTTGGAGAAGGAAAGGAGTCATCAGAATTTGCATCTTGAACAATATTTTTAATTAGATTTGATAATTGCTGACAAACGGAGACAGAAAGGAGAGCGGCTTGAGTTCCATGTCCAGACACATCAAGAACATAAAATCCAACATAATCTTTTTGAATAGGAAAGAGATCTAGCATATCCCCTCCTAAAGCATCAGAAGGACGATATACCCACGAGAAGTCAAAACCATCAATAGAAGGAATAGAATTAGGAAGCAAGCCCATTTGAACATGAGCTGCCGCTGCTAAATCCTTTTTCATTTCTTGATGTGCTTTTGTAATAACATCCAGTTGTCTTAATTTAGTTCGTTCTAACTGGACAACTCGCAAACCAACGTTAATTCGAGCCTTAAGAATAAGTTTGTCGAATGGTTTTGTGAGATAGTCATCAGCTCCTGCTTGCAAACCTGTAACAATATCCTCAATCATTCCTTTTGCAGTTAATAGAATAATATAGATATAACCTCTTCTTTGAAGTTGCCGAAGACGTTTACAGACTTCAACACCATCTAAGCGAGGCATCATCCAATCAAGAATTGCAATTTGAGGAGATTGTTCTTGTTGTAAGATATCCCATGCTTCAATACCATCCCTAGTAGAAATAACTTCAAAACCCCAGTTTTTAAGATAAACTTCTAGCAACTTTCTTGAAACATTATCATCTTCTGCAATGAGAATTTTTTCCATGAAACAAGTAAACACTCAAAAATGAACAAAAATCAAATACAATTGAATTTATTATGTAGTTACACCAATATCAACAAGAAGCTCATGTAGTTTTTGCCTTTGAACTGGCTTAACAAGATAATATTCACATCCCTCAGAAAAAGCTGAAAGTACATTTTGTGTATCACCAAGAGCTGTTGTCATCACAACTTGAACACCACTACCTAAATCAATATTATATTTGTCTTCTAACTCTCTAATTCTCTTTAACGTTTCATGACCATTCATCTCAGGCATCATGATATCTAAGAAAACTAATTTATAATAGCTCTCTGACTTTAAAGAGTTCTCAAAATACTCAACTGCTTCAAGACCATTTACCGCAATATCACACTCTCCATACTGTTTTAAAATTGTATGCAACAATTTGCGACAGATTAAATCATCGTCAACAATCAAGATTTTCATTCGTTCCTCGAATTTAGTATTGAATTAAACACAGTAATATAAACTAACTTTGTTACTTATTCCGAATACAAGAAGTGCATCGTAATACTTCCAGCAAAAAACTCAACCTTATTTGAAAAGCTTTCTATCATTTCTATACCTCGACCCTGTACTCGAAGGATACCCGCATCAGCATGTTTTTCTTTAACCCTATTAAGACTAAACCCAGCCCCACAGTCAGAAATGACTACTCTAACTTCTTTTTCATGAAAATCAAGGTCAATATCGACAAGTCGGCTTTCATCACCTTTATTTCCGTGTTCAACTGCATTAAGAAGTCCTTCACGAATGGCCATAATTACCAAATTTGCATCTAATTTTCCATTTGACCTTTCAACCAAACAATCAAAAATCAATGTCATTGTAGTATCGATTTCAGTAATAATAGATGGCATTGAAAAACGAATCTGATTTGAAGCAATAGGCAAAGGATTATTATCAAAAACAACTAAAGTTAAATCATCAAAAGTTTCAACTGTACGGTCTAGAAAATCAACAATGGAATTTAATGCCTCTTGAGCAGAAGAATCTCGATGTTGTTTTCCTAAGCGCTGAAATAAGGATTCAGGAACAGCCTCCAAAATTCCATCAGTTGCTAAAATTAATCGATCTCCTTCTAACAACTCAATTTGACCATAATCGAATAAATTTTCTTGAAACATTCCAATAGGAGCACCTCTCCAAGAAACCCATTCTGAACTTATTTCATGATTTATTGATTTAGAAACCAATAATCCTTCTGGAATACCTGAATTCGCCCAATATAGTGTTGATCGAATACGATCCCATAAAAGAACTAATGCACAAACATATCGTTTATCTTCTTCATCTTGTTCGTGAGCATAGAGTTCATTCAATTTTTTTAATAGTTCAATGGGTTCACTATATTCTGCCCAAATCCCTTGAACTAACCCTGAAAACCAAGAAGCAACATAAGAACTTTTTGCATCATGGCCAGTAACGTCAGCTAAAATAAATCCAAAACGACCATGTTTATTGAATTGTTTGCTTAAAACAAGATCACCACCAATACTGCCAAATGACTTCTGCCAAATTGCTAATTGATTATCTGATTTATAAATACAATCTTGTATTTTAATACTATCGCTAACATTTGAAATTGTTCCAGCAAAAGCAACCGCTTCATCTGCTTTTTTTTGTACATGATAGACTGATGAAATTGATTCTAACTCACTATAAACGTCCTTGTTATCAAATGGATAGTGTATAATATGTTCATATTTGAAAAGAGAGGAATTTTCTAATTGCTCACGATTCGTAATCATTAAAATTAACTGTTTTGGATATTGAGTACGAATATGATACGCAAAATCTATATCTGTTCCAATATCAAGAATAATCAAACTATATTTTTGAGCTGAAAGACTAACTAAAAGGTCATCTCGGCTCAAAAAATGTTCATATTCTAAAGAATATTGATCTAAAATGGAATGCAAACAGTATGAAGCAATTTGATTTTTAATATATAAACCAACAGTTCCAAGTCTTAATTTCTTCTGCTGAATGTGATGATTTTTTTCACTAGAAAGAGAATGCTTACAAATACTCAGTAACTCTTCACGTTCAATAGGTTTTGGCA
>JBNMNM010000150.1:0-7053 GCA_051275585.1 bacterium
TTTGCAGAAACACCTCAATACTTCTGGCCACATCAAAAAAACACAACAAGAGTATTAAAAAAACAAATTTCTCTTCCTACTGGATATGTTCGTGTTCAGTATAAAAAAAATTCATTTCAAAGTTGGTTGCAATTTCTGCCATTGAAAAAAAGAGGTCAGCAAGTACTTCTCTATAATGGACAAAAAAAAGGAAATCAAAATGCCCATTTTGCTGTAATTGATATTGATGTAGGAAGAAGAGACTTACAACAATGTGCTGATGCTATCATCCGCCTTAAAGCTGAATATTTATATTCTCAGAAAAAATACTCTCAAATCCAATTTAACTTTACTAGTGGTGATCGTGCTTTTTTCTCAAAATGGATTAAGGGTTTTCGTCCTAAAATTCGAAGGAATCGAGTTTCTTGGATTAAGAGAAAAAAATATAATCTTTCCTATCAAAACTTTCGAAAATATCTGAATGTCGTTTTTATCTATGCAGGTTCATACTCTTTACAAAAAGAGCTGAAAAAAGTTGCAATTAAGAATATTCAAGTAGGTGATATTTTTATTCAAGGAGGCTTTCCTGGACATGCTATCATTGTAGTTGATGTTGCCGTTCATCAGAAAACTAAACAGAAAGTTTTTGCTTTAGTTCAAAGCTTTATGCCTGCTCAACAAATGCACATCTTAAAAAATCCTAAATACCATAAAACATCTCCTTGGTTTAGCATTCCAGTAAATAATACAACTTTAAATACACCAGAATGGACATTTAAAAAGAGTGATCTTTATCGATTTTAGTAAAATACTATTCTTTTTTACTTTGCTTTTGTAATTGGATTATCTTTTGGTAAATTTCTGATGCATGTGGTGGTTGTCTAAGAAAAATAAATTTTAAATTCCATTTTTTATTTGTTTTATAAAAGAGATAGATATATTTGCTTTGCTGTAATTGATTTGTATAAAGATGAAACTTTGACTGCAACCAATGAAGTTGTTTTTGAGATGTATATAAACTAAAGAAATTTTCTCGATTTGGAGGAACTGCATCTTCTTCATAATATGCGGGAAACAAATGACTTCCTTTTAAATAAGCTATCGATAGTAATTTATTTTCATTACGGTTTTTATATTGTTGATGAACTTTTTTTAAGGTTTCAATTGTAGCTTTACAAGAGTTTTTACACGCACGTTCATTAATAAATAATAATAAATATTTACCTGGGATTTGAGATAACACGCTTGTACTTTGTGTAATTTTTTTAGGAAAATTTTTAAGATAAAAGAACGAACCTGTAACAAACAGGCTCACACTTAAAAACATTCCAAAAATAATTGTTTTCATTTATTCCCTCTTTTTTACATCAAATTGTATAACCTTAATAATTTCACCACACAACACCATAAAAATTCAATCACTCTTATAAAATATTGTAACACATCAAACATATTTTCTTCATGGATCAAGACTTTAAAACGTTAGATGAAAAGAAGAAGGCTGCAAAAGTTCTTGTACTTTCAATGTTATTTATTGGAATTTGTGGGATTTCTTATGAATATACACTCAGTAAATTAGCATCTGATTTACTTGGAAACTCTGCAAGACAGTGGGCGATTGTTATCGGCCTTATGATGTTTTGTATGGGAATTGGAGCTGATTTACAAAAACACTTTCCTGATATCTCTATTGTTGATCAATTTATATTTTTAGAGCTTTTATTAGGAATTATTGGAGGGATTGCACCTGCTGTAATTTTATATTCTTTTGGAACATTTAATGATCATTTTATTATCATTCATTATTTTTTCATTTGCTCTATAGGTTTTCTAATTGGACTAGAAATTCCAATTCTTACAAGAATTAACCAAGTTAAAGTATCCAGCCTTAAGCATAATCTTGGAGTTATGTTAAAAATGGATTACATCGGTTCTTTTATTGGAGCCTTAATTTGGATTTTTATTCTTCCTAAATTTTTTAATCTTGTAGAAATGTCATTATTTCTAGGGTTTATTAATACTCTTGTAGCAATTGCAACTTGGTTTTGGTTTCGAAAAGCTATTCGCTGGAAAGCATTATTATTTGGAGGAATGATAGGAGCTTTAGTCCTTTTATCTACAGGACTTTTCTACGGGAAAGAAATTACCTCCTACTCTGAACAAAAACTTTACAGTGACCCTATTCGGTTAACAAAAACAACTCCCTTCCAACATATTGTTTTAACCCAACGTCATAACAAAGATTTTTATTTATATATCAACGGTCATCTTCAATTTGCTAGTGTTGACGAACATATCTACCATGAGTTTTTAGTTCATCCAGTTCTTTCAGCTCTAAAAAGGAAGAAAAAAATCTTAGTACTTGGTGGTGGTGATGGTTTAGCTGTACGAGAAATTTTAAAATACACAAGTGTAGAAGAAATCACACTTGTTGATATTGATCCTGCAATGACCAAACTAGCACAAACAAATCCTTTGCTAGTAAAACAAAATCAAGGAAGTTTAAACCATCAAAAAACAAAAGTTATTCCAGCATTAGGAGTTTCAAAGGGAGAAAAAATAACTCTTTCGATGAATGGACGAGGATTTTTTAACCGTCATAAATCAGTGAAGAATGTAAAAGTTAATGTATTAAATTTAGATGCTTTTCAATTTATCGATTCTGTATCTGATATTTATGATGCAATTATCATTGATTTTCCAGATCCAAATAATCTTGCTCTTTCAAAATTATATTCCTTTGAATTTTATAACCATTTAAAGAAAAAATTAGCTTATGATGGTTTGATTATTCAACAATCAACGTCACCATCACAAGCAAAAGAAGCTTTTCTCTTAATTGCTCGAACAATGAAAGCCGCAGAGTTTACACCTGTTCCAATTCATCAGTATATTCCTACTTTTGGTGAATGGGGTTGGTGGATTGCTGGACATCAAAAACGATTTCCTACACAAAAGAGCTTGAAATCGTTCATACAGAAAAAGGCGAAACTTCCTACTAAACTTAAATACATTACGAATGATCTTTTAAATGCAAGTTTTGTATTTGGAAAGGGAGCACTTGAAACAAAACAGAATGATATCAATAAGATTTTGGATGATCGTATTTTTCAATATTATTTAAAAGCATGGGAATTACATCAGTAATTAGTTCTATTGTTACATTCGAAGAATTCTTGACTAATATAAGTTTTCTTGTCTAACTAACCAGTTCGTATACCATAGAACCGATGTTATGAATTTCCTCTTTTTTGACGCTTTCATGTTACAGGGTCGCTCATGAAAAACTTTAAAGATTTCCTACAAGAAGTAGTTAGTATTCAGCAATTAGACAATTTAATTGAATTACCTAATTTCTTAATTATTTTTCTTTGTTTATTCATTTTATGGATTGGAAAAGTTGTTTTTGATCTTACAGTATCATATTCAGTTGAGCATCAATTAGTAAAAGCAGATAATAAAGCATTCTCAATTGCATTTACAGGATACATTGGAGGAATTGCAGCTATTCTAGAAGGAGTCTTAGAAGTAGAAGGAACAGCAACAAAATCATTAACTCATGAACTTATTAGTGTTGTTGCATGGGGAAGTTTTGGAATTATTCTTCTAATTCTTGCAGGTATTATTAATGATAAATTAATTTTACGTGCATTTGACAATAAAAAAGAATTAATTGAGAAGCATAACATTGGAGTTGGTGCCGTTACTGCTGGAAGTTATCTTGGAAGTGCTCTTTTGATCCGAGGAATCATTCGTGGTGAATCTGATTTTGTTTGGTATGTTGATGCTGGTCTTACATTATTCTATTTCGTTCTTGCCCAAATTATGTTTTTTGTTTTCAGTGTCTTCTACCAAAAAATCACTGACTATGATCTTCATGCAGAAATTGAAAGTGGAAATGATGCCGCAGGTGTTTCCTTTGGAATGGGGCTTGTTGCAATGGGTATATTACTCGCAGCACCACTAAAATCTTATTCAATACCATTATTCATTGGATGGTTTGTTCTTGGAAGTTCTGTATTGGCAATGACACGATTTATTCTAGATCGAATTATCATTCCTTCAGAAAAGCTTGATAAAGAAATCCATACAGATCAAAATTGGGGTATTGCTTTACTAGAAGGTGGTTTTACGATTTTAGCCGCTGTTTTATTAGTTAATATTTTCTAAAATATCATCCCAACCAATTGGATATGTCTGATAAAATTGTTTCTCTTGATCAGTTTCGAAAGAAAAAGAATCAAGAACGAGAAGAGACTCCTGTTTACGGTACATTAGTTTGGCTACATTGCCCAACTTGTAAAAACATTGAATACACAGAAGTGATTGCCCCTCATGGTCGTCAGCATAAATGTGGTACTCAAGTAGAAGAGATTGAAGTTGAACTTGATTTAAGAGCTGAAGCTACACTTGTAGCTTTAAATACTCAGAAACTTCAAGAAGTGAGAGAAAAGAAAACGGAGTCTCGTTGGAAAAAAATATTAAATCCAACTTTGACTCATGTTCTTGATGCTTTGCAACATACCGAAGATGCATACTTAAGTCGGATTCAAGCAGCCGCAGGAAAAACAGTAGAACCCTATCCGCTTGACCGAGAAGATTTGATTGAGAAGTTACCTATCGCAACAAAAACTCAATTTGATCTACTCATTTCGCACTTCCGTCTTGAACCAGAAAAAAGGTTTCCTACACAATGATGCCAGCTTTATGGGTTGCTCTTGGAGGAGCTTCAGGAGCAACTTTACGATTTGTAGTTAGTTCCGCAGTTCAAAAACAATTTCCTCAAAGTAATTTTCCATTTGGAACATTTACAGTCAATATTCTTGGTTGCTTGATTATTGGAATACTTGCTGGGATTTCAGAACAAAAACAACTGCTTTCAAATGAAATGCGGATGTTATTAATTACTGGAGTTCTTGGAGGGTTTACTACGTTCTCTTCCTTTGGGTTAGAGAGTTTTCAGTTGCTAAAAACAGCGCAATTAACAACAGCTTTTGCAAATTTATTTTTGCATCTCTTGCTAGGATTATTAGCTGTTTGGTTGGGAGGCCAGATTGCACGTTTATTTTAGTTTTTTTTAATTTTAACAAGGAAATCTGAATGACCGATTATAATAAGTTAATCCTAACTGTTGAAAATCATATTGCTCATGTTGTTTTAAACCGACCAGACAAAGCCAATGCTCTTAGTATGGATATGTGGCTAGAAATCGAAAATGTAATGAATGAAATTGACCAAAATCCAGAAGCACGAGTTGTTGTGATCTCTGGAAATGGAAAACATTTCTGTGCTGGAATTGACCTTATGGACTTAATGCGCGGTTTAGGACAAATCGAACATAAAGATCTTGCAAGAAAAAATGAAAAATTACGACATTTAGTTTTCAAGCTTCAAGCAGCATTTACTGCAATTGAAAAATGTAGAATCCCTGTGATTGCAGCAACACACAATGCTTGTGTAGGTGCTGGAGTTGATATGATTTCTGCATGTGATATGCGTTATTCAACAAAAGACGTAAAATTCTCAATTAAAGAAATTGACGTCGGAATGACTGCTGATGTTGGAACGTTACAACGACTGCCACATCTAATTCCAAATGGAATTGTTAAAGAAATGGCATATACAGGTCGAAATGTTAATGGCGAAGAAGCTGAAAAAATTGGTCTTGTAAACAAATGTTTTGATGATAAAGAAACAATGATGACTGAAGTAATGGAAATTGCAAAAACCATTGCAGCTAAGTCACCTATCTCAATTCGAGGAACAAAAGAGATGCTTCTTTATACTCGTGATCACTCTGTAGAAGATGGACTTAAATACATTGCAACATGGAATGCTGCAATGTTGCTTTCAAAAGATCTTGAAGAAGCTTTTGTAGCAAAAACAGAAGGACGAGAACCTAAATTTGAGAATTAAATTTCTTAAAAATTAGACTTTTAAAAGCCTCCTACAATACGTGGGAGGTTTTTTTTTGCAAAAAAAATAAGATTTATTAAAAAGGCCACTTGAAAAGATAGGTCAGCCTTTGTAAGCTTCGCTCTCAACTAAGTTGATTGTTTGTTTGCTTTTTGGATTAGGAATTCATGTATCAAGAGATTCAGGCACTAGAAAAGAAAATTCAACCTTATGTTGAACAATTAAACCAACTAAAATTAGAAATTCATAGAGCTGTTATTGGTCAAGAAAGAATGATTGACCGACTCTTAATTGGTTTATTTAGTGGTGGTCATATTTTATTAGAGGGACTTCCAGGATTAGCCAAAACGCTAACGGTGAATTCTTTAGCAAAAACATTGAATGTTGAATTCAAACGAATTCAGTTTACTCCTGATATGTTGCCTGCTGATTTAATCGGAACCAATATTTTCATTCCTAATGAAGGAATATTTAAGGCAAAAAAAGGCCCTATTTTTTCTAATATTGTTCTTGCTGATGAAATCAACCGTGCCCCTGCAAAAGTACAAAGTGCCTTGCTTGAAGCAATGCAAGAGAAACAAGTTACATTAGGTAATGAAACCTATCCTCTGTCTGATCCTTTCCTTGTCCTCGCAACACAAAATCCAATTGAACAAGAAGGTACATATCCACTTCCTGAAGCTCAACTTGATCGCTTTATGATGAAGGTTAAAGTAGAATATCCTTCTAAAGATGTTGAACGAAAAATTTTAGATCAAATTACAGAATTTGGAAATAATGTAGATCTTCAAGCAATTCTACAACCTACAGATATTTTAGAGGCTCGAAAATTAATTCGAGAAGTTTACCTTGATGGTAAAATTAAAGATTATATTGTTAGTTTGGTTGATGCGACTCGAAATCCTGAACAATATGGATTAAACCACTTAAAACCACTGATTGAAGTTGCAGCTTCTCCTAGAGCAAGTATTGCATTAGCAATTGCTTCTCGTACTGTTGCATTTATGAATGGAAAAGGTTTTGTAACTCCTCATGAAATTAAAGTTATTGCTCATGATGTATTACGACATCGAATTCTTCTCTCTTATGAAGCAGAAGCAGAAGAAAAAACAACTGAATATATTATTGATCAATTGCTAGCTAAAATTCCAGTTCCAT
>JBNMNM010000151.1:0-7051 GCA_051275585.1 bacterium
AATTGTAGAGAAACCTTGAACATCAGAGAAAAAAGCTGTTAATTCTTTTCTCTCTCCTCCAAGTTTAAGCAAATTTGGATTTGCTACTAATCTGTCAATTACATCAGGTGAGAGATACTGTTTAAATGCACCTTGGATAAATCGTTTATCTTTTTCTTCAACAAGAAAACGATATAGTATAATTGCAAACCAATTTAATATAATCACTAATGTGACATAAGAGAAACTTGCCCAAGTATTATAGTGGTTAAATACCCAGAGGTCAGCAACAACATATCCAATAAGAAGAATTAATGAGAATATTACACCTACAATAGCTCCAACTCGTGGAACAACCAAACCCATTAAAATTCCTAAGGTTAGGATTAGTGCAAGAGTTACTAGTTTTGAAAGATCATCTTGAGAGAGGTAATCATCATGAATGATATTTTCAATCACATTCGCATGAACTTCAACTCCTGGGAAAGATGCACCTACAGGAGTAGCTCGTAAATCAAAAATACCTGTTTCTGTTCCACCAACAAGGATGATTTTTCCTTTTAATTTTTCTATAGGAACTGTTTTGTTGATAATGTCGTAAACTGAGTAGTGTGAAAATGTAAAGGAAGGCCCTTTGTAATTAATATAAATAGAACCATCTCCAGCTGTAGAGATGATTTTACTTCCAATGCGAATTTCTTGAACACCACTTTCATTGCTAATTAATCGAATGGGCTTATTATCATAGTATCGACGCAGCATTTGTAAATCTAAATTAGGATAATATTCACCATTAAATTCCCATAACAAATGAACACGCCTAGCAATACCATCAGTAAAGTCAGGAATAAAGTTTAAGGCACCATGTAAACTATTAGAAGGAGCTAGTAAGGGAATATTAGGTTCTACACCAACACCACGATTAGGCATGTAGGAATCTTTTAAAAAATGTCGACCTTGAATAATACTAATTGCAGAGGAAGCAACTCGTTCTTCTAATTTTCCTTTTTCCTGTTTTGTAAGATGTTTAATTCCTTCATCAGAAGTCCAAATAAAATAACCTAAAACAATATTTTCCCACGAACTTAGTTCTTTTCCGAATTTAGCATCATGATTTAGATTTTTTGCAAAATTTTGACGAATTGCTTTAAGTCTTCTGGAAGTGATTGAATTAGAACTAGAATTCTCAATTTTGCGATACTGATCAATGATCTTTTTTGCAGTTTTATAATTATTATCAGATTCAGAAAAAACAATATCGAATCCGATAACTTTTGCTTTGTAATGATTATTTAATGCTTTGACTAAAATTGCCATTTTATCACGAGACCAAGGCCACCGACCATATTTATCAACAGCTTTTGTATCAACAGCCGCAATTACAACTTCATTCCCATGCCGAATTGTTCCTCTTGATTTCATTATAAAATCAATAAATTTTAAGTCAAGAACCTCAATAAAACTACCACCAGTGGGGTTAATTAAGTTCCAAAAGAACATTCCCGCAAAAACAAAGGTAATTAGAAAGGATAGTTTTAACCCTGACATTTTAAAGATTTTTTTCAGCATAGAAACTTTAATGATTAAGTTAGGTAGTAATCATGTTCGTTATTTATCTTGATTATCTTCCATACTTTTTATGTTGTGTAAAGAATCAAGTAATGTTTTTCTCATCAATGCTTCAGGAGCTGGTTGGCCTGTCCAAATTTCAAAAGCTTCTACCCCTTGATACAATAACATTCCTAAACCATTCAGAGTTTTTTTACCAAACTGCTCTGCTTTTTTTAATAATGTAGTTTTAGGTGGGTTATAAATAATATCAGTAATGTAGTCACTTTTTTGAATCCAATAATCTTCAATAGGAGAACGATCATCCTCCATTCCAACGGAAGTTGTATTGATTAATAAGTCGAAGGAATCAGTATCAACTAAGGATGTTCGAATTGCCAGATCAGGAAATGCCTTTTTTAATATTGTAGCTAAGGAATCAGCTTTTTCTTGAGTTCGATTGACAATTATAAGCTCTTTTACACCAACTTGAGCAAGTGCAACCGCAATGGCTTTTGCAGCACCACCAGCACCAATCATTAAAATTGTTTTTTGTTGGTATGGGATATCTTCATGTTTGAGTGACCGTAAAAAACCATTGCCATCAGTAGAGTAACCCATCCAACCATTAGATGTATGAATTACGGTATTTACTGATCCTAGAATTTGAGCCGCAGGTGATAATTGATCAAGGTAAGGAATAATATTTTCTTTGTGAGGAACAGTAATATTAAATCCTTCAATCCCAAGTAACTCAAAAGAAGGAAGTAAATCAGGTAGTTTTTCTTTTTGAATTGAAAAAGGGAGGTAAACTGCATTCAAGCCAATGCTTTGGAGTGCATTTGTATGCATTGCAGGTGAGAAGGAGTGCTTTACAGGAGAGCCAATAATTCCAAACTTTCGTGTTAATCCATTAATTTGAATAGCACCCAAACCTTACTCCTTTTCATTAAATTTATTTTGAATCAATTTTTTAAGCTTATGTAGTGCTTGTTCTTCTTCTTCATTATCATCACTACTAACCGTTATTTCTACAATTGTTCCTTTTGTTGCCGCAAGCATCAATACATCCATAATAGATGTAGCATCAGCATCTAGTCCATTACATGAAATAGTAATTTGAGCATCAAATTCTTTAGTTAAATTTACAACTTGAGTTGCTGCTCTTGCATGCAATCCAAGTTTATTTACAATTTCTACTTCTGTTTTAAGCATATTTTTGAGGGGGCAAAATAAAGAGAGGCATTCACCTCTCTTTTTATTTTATAAACCTAGTGCTTTTTTTAATTCTTCTGCTTTGTCTGTTTTTTCCCAAGGGAATTCTTCACGTCCAAAGTGACCATAAGCAGCAGTATTACTGTACATTGGTTTTAATAAATCTAATGTTTCAACAATCCATTTTGGAGTTAATGGAAACATTTCTCGAATAACTGCTTCAATTTTTTCTTCTGCAACTTTAGCTGTTCCAAAAGTATTAATATTAATAGAAACAGGCTCAGGAAATCCAATTGCGTATGCTAATTGAAGTTCACACTCATCAGCAGCACCAGATTTCACAATATTCTTAGCTACATAACGAGCAGCATATGCCGCAGAACGATCTACTTTTGAAGGATCTTTTCCAGAAAAAGCACCACCACCATGTCGGCCACTTCCACCATAAGTATCAACAATAATTTTTCGACCAGTTAGTCCACAGTCACCCATTGGACCACCAATCACAAATTTACCTGTTGGATTGATATGCCATTTTGTATCATCTGAAAGTAATTCCGCAGGAATTACAGCTTTTCCTACTTTTTCAATTAAATCATGCTTAATTTTTTCATGAGTAGTATCTTCATCATGTTGACTACTCATAACTATAGTATCAACCTTAACAGGTTTTCCATCTCGGTATAATACTGTTACTTGGCTTTTTGAATCTGGTCGTAAGTATCCTAATTCGCCTGATTTTCGAAGCTCAGCCATTTTTTTAGTCAATTTGTGTGACAAAGAAATTGGAAGAGGCATCAATTCAGGTGTTTCATTTATTGCATAACCAAACATTAAACCTTGATCACCAGCACCTTGCTCACCATGTAAACCTTCGCCTGTGTTTACTCCTTGAGCAATATCTGGAGACTGTTTATCAAGTGCAACCATCACAGCACAAGTATCAGCATCAAAACCTTTACGAGAATCATCATATCCAATTTTTTTGATGGTATCTCGAACGATTTTTTGGAAATCTACTTGAGCGTTTGATGTGATTTCACCAGCAAGAACAACTAACCCTGTTGTAATCATTGTTTCACATGCAACACGACTATGTTTATCTTGTGCTAACATTGCATCAAGAACGGCATCAGAAATTTGATCAGCCATTTTATCTGGATGACCTTCAGATACGGACTCTGAAGTAAATAAAAATTCTTTAGACATAGATTATTTCAAGAATAAAATTAATAATTTTTTCAAAACCATCATGATTGTTGTAACGCAGAATAAAAAATATATTTTGTTTTTCAGCTATGGCAAGGATTTTCTTGAATGATTAATCATTGTGGTATTTTTGATTCTTGATAATTGTGTATGCACGATACAACTGTTCTGTAAAAAAGAGGCGAATCATTTGGTGGGTTAGAGTAAACTTTGAAAAACTAAGAACCAAGTTTGCTGATTGTTTTACTTTTGGAGAAAGCCCAAATGCTCCTCCAATCACAAAATCAATCTCAGAATAGCCATTATTTCCCCACGTAGATAGTTGGGACGCAAATTCTCGTGAAGTCAATAATTTCCCTTTTTCATCACAACACACTGTGATTCGATCAGGGGAAATGGTTTTTAAAATTTTATCTCCTTCTTCTTCAATCCATTGTTGTTGAGTTCCTCGACTATAATTCGATTCCTTTAAACAATGAATTTTGAAGGAACAATAATGCTTCAATTTTTTTTCAAAAACTTCAATTCCTTGTTGGAGATATTTTTCTTGAGTTTTTCCTATACAAATCAATCGAATTTTTTTCATTAACCTTCAACAACAATCTTTTTGTATTGATCAAATAATGTTTCTAATGCGAAATCTTCTCGTGAATCTGGTGTAAAAATATGAACAACAACAGAGTTATAATCCATTAAAATCCATTCTCCTTCACGATCACCTTCAATACCCAAAGGTAGGATGTTTTCTTTTTTTAAATCTAAAGAAATTCTTTCAGCAATCCCTTGATTATGAGCTGTTGATGTTCCATTACAAACAAGAGCATAATCTGTAATTGATGATTTTTGCTCAAAGTCAATAATCACAGAATCAATTGCTTTTAATGCAACTGCTGATTGTGTAATTAACTCTAATAGTTGTGCTGTTTCCATTAAATACCTTTATTCAGAATCTTTAATTGAGTTTTGATATTTCGCCCAAATCGGATGACAATCCTGATGCAACCATGGTTTGTCAAGAGCTACTTGCAAAGAAGCTTCCCGAATTTTTGTAGAAGAAATATTAGGTGGTTGAATATCCAAGAGAACCACCTGATCATTTTTAACCGATGAGGAAAGAGAAGTACTACTATTTACATCTGCTCTTTGGAAAACAAGTAGTTTTGAAATTTGTAAAATTTTTTGATATTCTTTCCATTGATCAAAATTATAAAGAGAATCTGCTCCCATAATAAAAAACAATTCATCATCAGGTTGATTTTTCTTAAAAAAAGAAATGGTATCAATACTATAACTTTCTCCTTTCCTTTGAATTTCATAATCCGAGAAGATAACAGAGTTATCTAAATCCTGAAATGTAACTTCTAACATCTCCCAACGTAATTCATGTGGTAAAGGAAGGTGTGTTTTTAAAGGATTTTGAAATGCAGGAATAATAATTACACGATCAACTAAACCTTGTTGAAGAACTTGCTTTACAATTTCATAATGTCCTAAGTGAACAGGACTAAAACTTCCGCCAAAAAGTCCAAGCTTCATTTTTTACTTCGATGAAAATCAAAAGTTGCTTAATAGCCTATAAGGTTGGTATTGCTTTTGAATCAGCTTATTCATCTCTCATCGTAACGTAAACTAAAACCTTTCGACTTCAATTTCCAGTTTTTAACAATGGTAAAGTTAACCTTCATTAGTTTTATTCAAAAGTTGCTTGTACAAGAGATTAGTCTTGATCTTAAGAAACTTTTTAAAATCCCAGAAAATGTTAAATTAATTGATCCTTTATTAATTCTTCTTCTAGGAATTTTTTTAATGACTATTGCTCTCATTATTATTGGAGCTAATTTTATTGGGAAAAGGCGTAATGAAAGAGAGGATAATGCGTTAAATGATGCTCAATTAAAAAGAAAGTATGAAAATCTAGAAATTTCCAAATTTCACCAAGAAATTATTGCTAACTTAGCAAAAGTTATCAATATGCACCCAATTCATATTTTTAATGATCATGAAGCATTTGAACATGCAGTATCAAAACTTCAAGATATGAATAATCGTGGAAGTTGGGTAAAAGATGTTCCAGACGTTCGAGAAATCTTAGGTTATACATTCTTAAATCCTCGAACTCGATTTATTAAAACTCATATTTTACAAGTAGGGCAAAAAGTCCGAGTTTTTATTCCACATCCAACAAAAGACATTTCATATGTAAGTACAATTTTAAACAATGAAGTTGATTACTATTGGATTAGCCCGCCAAAAGTGAAAGGTAAAACTGCAAAAATGTCAAAAATCAAAGAACTTGATTTTCATGTCTACCGTCAAAATGATGCAGAATATCGTTTTCGATCAAAATTACTAGAACAAGTTACTGAACCTACAGATGCCTTAGTTATGAGGCATACAGGATTAATTGAAAGGCTTCATAAACGGCAATTTGATCGATATCAAATTAGTTTTCCAGCTAATTTTAATTTTTCCTCAAGAGCATTAATTGAAGAAGGAAAAAAACATTTCACAAACTTTCAAGCAAAAGTTGAAGTTAAAGATTTAAGTACAGGAGGTTTACGTTGTACTGTTCCAACATTAGCTGAAAATGTTGCTCTCGGAGACTCTGTTACCTTTCAACTTCCACAAGCAAAGTTAAAAAAACAAATTCAAAGTAGAATTGTTCGAATTAATCGAAAGGAAAATGAAGTAGATGTTCATATTCGATTTTTGAACTTATCAGAATTAAATCGTCTTTTCATCCAAAGATTTTTAGAAAATGAAAGTGCGAAGAAATACTAATCTACAGATTTTTTGATTTTTTTTGTTACTATTCTTTAAAAACTTGATAGAAGTGCTTTTCGCAAACTCGCTTCTTTAGGGGCGGGACAAAGAAAAGCCAAAATTAAAACCTTTAGTCCTCTTTTTTAAATAAACCAAAAAGCGACTTAAGTACTTTATATTACTAGTAATTTTATAATTCGTGTGGTACTATATTTCTTTAAACAACAACTAATTTATTCCTTGGAGAAGTAAGATGCTTACTGGAAAACGAATGAAGGCAAATCCAACAGAATTCCAAAAGGAAACCCTCTCTCAATGGATGGGTTGTTCGAAGGTA
>JBNMNM010000152.1:0-7042 GCA_051275585.1 bacterium
AACGAGTTGTATTTTTTGTATAAATTGTACCTGTAGCTGTTGCTTTCATCGAACCACGCCCCAAGTATGCAGTTGCACGACTACTAGCCCTTCCTACAATCGTAACTCCTCTTGCAACTGGTGCTGCTGAGTTCCGATAGGTATAAGCACTACTTTTTCCAACTTGTCGAAGCACAGGTAGTGTTGAATTATTATAACTTAACACTGTTCCTTTTGTGGTTATCTTTGAGCTTGCTTTGCTAACCTTAGCAGTAAAATTAGTAACATAAGTAGAACCTTCACTTACATATGTTGAACCTACAAATAGAGGTTCAAAAATATACTCTCCACTAAATTCAGAAGTTGCATCAACAGCATCTGTAACCCATGAAGTTGTTTTTGTAGATCCACGAGAAGTAGGTTTAATTGAATATTTTGTTGAAGCTTTAGATGTGGCCTTTGATGATTTCCCTGTTGCTCTTGTTGAACTTCGAAGACTTGATTTTGTTGCTTGTGTTCCTTTCCCTGTAAACTTAAATGATGGTTTTAAAAGAAGTCTTAATGTTCCATTAGAAACACTTTTACTTCCCCTAGAGGAATGACGAGACACTTTTAATGTTGGAATAATAGAATACTTTGTAGAAGATTCAGTAGTAAAATTTGTAGCTTTACTTGTACCTTGAATTGAACTTTTGGTAGCTTTTGTACTCCACGTTGTTCCTTTTGAAGTACCTTTTGATGAATCCGCAGTTAATGTTAAAGAGTAAAGTGAACTTGCACCAACCCAATCTAAAGAAGGATCTGTACTATTTCTATAAGTTGCCTTTGCAGTATCGTGAGTAACTTCCCCCACAAACTTTGAACTTCTCCATAAAGTTCCAGCAGTAACAGCAGAAGTGCCCGCTACTCCTTTCGCTACTGGTACTGTTGAGTTATTATATACAACCTTTGTACTTCTCCATAAAGTTCCACCTGTAAAAGCGGCTGTAACAGCTACTCCTTTTGCGACTGGTACTGTTGAATGCTTATATACCAACTTCGAACCTTGCCATACAGTTCCAGCAGTAAACGCAACAGTTGCACCAATCCCTTTTACAACGGGTAATGTTGAATTGTGATAAGTTCCTTTTGTAATTTTTGTAGTTTGGCGAGCAGTAGGTAGAGTACTACTTCGATAACTAGCAACACTTGCATTTCCTGAAAATGCAATACTCTTTTTACTTAACTTTGTAGTTCCTTGATAAATTGGAACTGTTGAATTTTTATAAGTAAACCTTGTTGCATCTGTTGATGAAATACCTAATGACTCAAAAAATCCTTTTTGCTGTGCCCATATAGAATTTGGAAGTAAACACCCTAAAAAAAAAACAAATAGTAACCATTTATTTCTTTTGAAAAACAAAGTCTCCCCCATCATGACCTGAATTTCGGATTACTTGATAAACAGGAACCTGGCTTGATTTTCCAGCAACTCTTTCTTTGATATATTTATAAAATAACTCTTCAGCTGAAAAAATATTTCTCTTTTCTTTGCTTAATCCATTTAATAATGCCGCTGCAAAAACAGAGTGTTTTCCCCCACCACCATCCATAACAGGTTCATTTCCACCACTTGCCATTAATGTTCTAGATGGTCTTTTCATCATTTTATTTAAAAATTCCTGATGTCCTTGACTAGCCGATAAATCAGCACTTGCTGCACGAGTTAACGTTCCAGAATAACAACTATCTGAAATAATTAGTACATGATTGGATGCAATTCGTTGAATATTGGTAGTAATTGTGTCTGAAATAATCCAATTAGTGTCATCATCTTTCTCTGCATCAATAGGCAACCAATATGCTTTATTTACTTTCTTATCAAAATAACCATGTCCAGCATAATAAATGAGTAGATGGTCTTCCTTTTGAATCTTTTTTCTTAATTTATTTAATGCACGACTAATTTTGACTTTTCCTGCATCAAGTAAAAGTGTTGTTTGAAAACCATATTTATCTTGAAGCACTTTTGATACTTCAACCGCATCACCTTTCGCCGTTTCTAGCTTAGAAAGGTATTGATACTTATTATTTCCAATTATAAGTGCGTAGTAATTTCCTTGTTTAATCTTTGTTGTTTTGATTTCTCCACTAGCTCGATGAATTACACCAAACGATTTTGTAGCTTGTTTTCCTAGTTTATCAACAGCAACAACCAAAACTTGATTATAACCAGCAGTTAGCGAAACCGTAGATCGAAAATTCCCTAGTTCATCAACACTTACATTTTTTCCATTAATTTGAATTCTTGAAATTCCTTGTTCATCGGTTGCTTTTCCAATAATTTCAACTATATTTTGTTTCCGAACTAATTTTAGTCCTCTAGATAAACTAGGTGTAATAATATGGATTGTTGGAGCTTTATTTATTTGGACTGAAGCAACAACAAGTTGTTTCTTATTTGGTGGGCTAATCAGCATAGCCAATACTTTTCTATGGTTGTTTTTAGTCGCTAATGATTTTGCCGTTTCTTCATAATGATTTTGATGATAAATTTTGCTTCCATGCTCAAGTAAATAGTACACGACCTTAGATTTTCCATTTTTAGAAGCAGCCATTAAAGGTGTACTTCCAAAATGATTTTGAGCATGAATACTACTACCTTTTTGATGCAAATATTGAACAACCTTTAAAGTACCAGATGCTGATGCCACATAAAGTGCTGTTTCTTGAAATGAGTTTTGAGCATGAAGATCAGCACCATTTTTAATTAAGTATTTTACAACCTTAAGCTGTCCATATTTTGATGCAACATGAAGAGGTGTTTCACCTGAAAAATTGGTTGCATTAATATCACTTCCTGATTGAACATTTTGCTTTAACTGCTTTAACTCTCCTTTTTGAGCAAATTGGTGCAAACTAGGAGTACAAGCAGTTGAAATAATACTAATTAAGAAAACAACTATACTTTTAAAAAATTTGGATTTTTGTATAGAATACATTTTGAACACGCTAAAAAAAATTTAAATCGACTAAAGCCTGCTTTTATTACGCTTTGTAGCAACTTTCACAAATTGAGACTAGAAAAACTTATCAAACTAGAATAATAGATAACTGCTTATTATTTCTTTTGAAAAACTGAATTTCTATTTAGCAAAGTTCATTACAAACATGCAAACACTACGATAAAACTATGAATATTCAAGAGGACTCTCCACTTTCAAAGTTATTTCAAGTTCAAGACTGGGAAAAAATTCAACAATCTGTTCAAGAGTTATCGACTGAAAATCGAATTCAACTTGCAAAAGACTGTTATCAATTAACCCATCAAATTTATTCTCCTCTTTTAGAAAATTCAGTCAGTGATACATTTGAAAAAATTCATGGTTCCATTAGTGGTCTATTTTTTGGACGAATCTGGAATGCAAGTAAAAACTTATTAGATCACCCTGAAAAATGGGATCATCATCTTAATGTTTTACGTAAGATCCCTTTTTTTGAAGAACTCACCAATTTTGATTTACTAGCTCTTGCAGAAAAACTTGAAGAACTTGAATTTGATGAAGGCGATACCTTCATTGAACAGTATAAAGATGTTCAAGGCGTTTTTATTCTTGAAGTACCTGCAAAAATTACTATTTCTAGATCAAAACTTCCTCCCATGGTTCGAAGTGGAATGTTTGGTGAAGAAGATTGTGCAACTCAAGAAACATTTGCATCATCAAGTGTTACTGCAACTCAAGACTGTACTGCCTATTTTATCGACAAAGATACTTTTAACCAACTTATTGGAAGAGTTCCTGGCCTTCAACAAAAGGTACTTCAATCTAATATTGATATTATTAAGGAAGAACGAATTGTTGCAAAACGAGAAAGTGAGCGTACTGAGGAACAACGAAAAATTACAAAAGAAATTTTAGATAATATTGGACAAGGTTCATTATCAATTAATTCTGCTGGAGAAATTGGTGAGAATTATTCCATTATTGCTGCTCAATATTTAGACCGTGATGAACTCGCTGGACTTCCATTTGCAGACCTAATTTTTCGAAAAGGCGGATTTTCTGCAAAATTCGAAAATAAGAAGGAAGCTGAAAAAGAGAGAAGAAAATATCTACGAGAATATTATCGTGCATTAAATATGCTCTTTCAAAGCAATCAATATGACCCAAGTATGATTCTAGGAATGCTTCCTGAAGAGGTTCATGTTGGAGAAAGGTTCTTACGATTACATTATTATTTTGTTCAAGATAATCTAGGAAATGTAAAATCTGTTTTTATTCGAATGAAAGATATTACAATTGAAAAACATCTTGAAGAAAAAGAAGCTACAGAAAAACGAATTTTAGATAAAATGCGACAAAACATTGGTGGTTTCCTATCAATGCTTGATGATGTTGAAAAATCATTTGAAATGATTACGGCCTTTGATGAAGAATTTCTTACTGAGAATAATCTGGCCTCTGTTGATCATCTTGATTCAATGATGAGAACATTGCATGGATCAAAAGGGCTTACAGGACAGTTTGAATTCAATAAATTACGAACGTGCATTCATCAACTTGAAGAATGGATTCGAATTTTAAAAGAACATGAAGATACTGAAGACCATGTTAATGAATTTTATCCAATCTATATGGATTTTGAGCAAAACTATCAATATGCTCTTAGTTTTCGTGAAAATTTAGGAGCTGAAATTGTCCAAGTTTTAAAGGGAATTTCATTCTCACAAGAAGAATTTCAAGAAGTTTTAGATTTAGTAACTCAAGAAGAGTGGTCAAAAGTAAAAATCATTTTACTTCAAAAAATCAATGTTCCTGCAAAAAAAATCATCAACAACTGGGAAAAAGATATTCAAAAACTAGCAACAGGTTTTGAGAAGCAAATTAACTTTAAACAAGAAATTGATTCTGATATTTTTATTCCTGAAAAGTTAGCAACTAAAATGAATATTGTTTTAGGTCATCTTTATCGAAATTGTGTTGATCATGGAATTGAATCTCCTGAAAAACGAAGAAGTCTTGGAAAAAATCCAATAGGATTAATTAAAGTTCGAATTCAACAAAAGAACAACCAACTACAGATTGCAATTAAAGATAATGGTGCTGGATTAAATGAAGAAAAAATCATTCAACTTGCAAGAAAAAATAAGAATTTAAACCAAACAAAAATTGATCAATATATTCAAGACCAACAAATTTGGAAAATTCTATTCTTACCTAGTTTTTCTTCTGTAGAAAAAGTCACTGAAATTTCGGGGCGTGGTGTAGGAATGGATGCCGTTAATAAAGCCGTTCAAGAAGCAAATGGAAAAATTATAATGATTAGTAAGCCAAATAAAGGAAGTGCATTTATTCTTCACCTCCCATTAGGATAAATGAGTTGAGTCTATTTAATTTGTAGGCTCATAAAAATTTCCATTGCTTCATCACCAAAGACTTCATAGTGATCTAAATCACGAGCAATATGAAGCTCTGATTCTTCTTCTAAATCAATCAAAGTATGATGTTCCAATCGTTTTCCTTGTGAATCACAAATAACTGCTACTTGAGGACAATCTAAGTCCTCTTTTGGAACACTCATTACAAATGCTTGAGAACCATTACTAAGCTCAACAAGTGAACTTTTTGGATAAGTTCCTATAATTTGCATGAAATCTTCCCATACATCTAGATCATATTCAATATCAGCTAATGCATCTAAATAGCGAATTGCTGCAGGTGCAGGCCATGATTTTTTATGTTCACGTCGTCCAACTAAAGGTTGGTATTGATTCACAATCGCCATCAATTGAGTTTCAAAAGGAAGACTTTGATAATCAACATTTTTTGGATGACTTGAATTCATTTCTGAGTCTAACTTTACATGATGATATTTTGCAATATTTACAATAATATCAGGCATCCCCATTTTTTGAAGTAATGTTGCACCAATATCTGTATGAGATTGGATCAAATCCATTTCCTTACTACCAAACTCAAAAGTAATTCCACTATCAACTATTTCTGGAGCAATTTGGGACATTCCAAAATCATGTAAAAAACCAGCAAGAATAATGTGTTTTTCATCAGGAAATGCACTCTTAATATTTTTTCTTTTAAGATACTCTGTATAAACAGAATGAAAAATCACTCCAACATCAACACAGTGACTAAATAAACGATCACTCACCTTTAAATTTGCGATGGCTGTCATTGCCTCTGTAGAATTATTAACTAACATCGAGTCAATGCACTTTTTTACTTCTTCTGTATTAATTTTCCCTCGTTTAGCACTATGCAGAATATTTTCCATTGCATTGGCTGCTTCACTATGGATTTTTTCACTTTCTCGGACTTTCTGAACAAATTCATTTGCTTTTTTTGTTGCATGTTGCCGACGAACTTCTTTTGAATTTGTTTCATTAGCTTCAGCATCCAGTAGTTGCGTTGTTGAAACTTCAACTTCAAATTGATAAAATCCACGTTTTTTTAATTCTTTGATTAAACCTTCAGTAACATCAATTAACTTACTCAAGGATACTGGAATATCATGCAACTTGATTAAGGAATCACCTGATTTTAAATGAGCTACTTTTCCATTATATCGTTTTCCATCTCGATAAAATCTAACTTTTGTTCCTCGAAAATTATGTTGAAGCCACTTACAACTAGTTGAATCCATTGGCTTGAATTTTTCACTAAACTCAGTGTAGGACTTAATTTTCATTGATGTGGTTAAACCATAAATATCAACAATTGAGTATTGCGAAAAACTGCTCTCTGACATTGTATCCTCTTCATAAAAAGCACGGATTTTTATTTAACCAATAAACGAGAAAGGTCTTGATTTTTCCAAAGTGTAAATGTTGCCATGAAAGCCGTATCATCAAATCGATTATTTGGAAAGATATCAAAATATTTTCGGTATCTTCTTTTAGGTAAGTGATTGAGTAAGGACGATATCTGTTCTATATAACTTGTTTCTATCAATTTTTTTTCAGCTAATAAATCAAGATATTTTTTATGATACTCAAACCAATCTTCTTCAACAGGTCCTTTTCTTTTAGGTCCAAATGGAAGTTCAAAAAAAGCAATGGCTGAGA
>JBNMNM010000153.1:0-6964 GCA_051275585.1 bacterium
TTATCCATTCCTTAACATTTTTACTACAACTTTGAAATCAGAGCAATTTTACGATGAGTGCAAGTAATACTATTACTACTTTAGCAATTGGGCCGTTACTAACTGGTTTATTTGGAGGTCTAGCCTTATTTTTATATGGCATGGATTTAATGACAGAAGGCTTAAAAAAAGTTGCAGGTGATCGCCTTAAAAATTTATTAGCAAAGTTAACTACAAATAGGATTAAAGGAGCATTAACAGGAGCTTTTGTTACTGCAATTATTCAATCTTCATCTGTAACTACGGTTTTGGTTGTTGGGTTTATTTCGGCTGGATTGATAAGTGTGACTCAATCCATTGGAATTATTATGGGAGCAAATATTGGAACGACAATTACAGCTCAAATTATTGCATTTAAAGTTACTAAATATGCTTTGGTTATGATTTCTGTAGGGTTTGGTTTGCAGTTTTTTGTTAAAAAAGAGAGTATTAAATACTATGGAGCTATGCTTTTAGGTATTGGCTTAGTATTTTTTGGAATGGATTTAATGAGTACTGCAACAACGCCTCTTAGAAGTTATGAGCCTTTTATTGAAATGATGCAGCAAATGAAAAATCCATTATTTGGAATTTTAATTAGTGCTTTGTTTACTGCAATTATTCAAAGCTCCTCAGCAACTACAGGGATTGTAATTGTTTTAGCTAGTCAAGGGTTTATTACATTAGAAGTTGGAATTTCAATGGCATTTGGAGCCAATATTGGAACTTGTGCAACAGCCATTTTAGCTTCTATTGGAAAACCAAGAGAAGCACTACAAGCATCATTAGTGCATATAATATTTAATGTATTGGGTGTTGTTTTATGGTATAACTTTATTGATTTACTTGCAGACTTTGTTCGCTCAGTTTCTCCTGTAGCAAAAATTGGTTTGATTGGAGCAGATAAACTAGGAGCAGAAACTCCACGGCAAATTGCGAATGCTCATACTATTTTTAATATTGCAAATACATTAATATTTCTTTGGTTTACAGTACCATTAGGTTGGCTTGTACAAAAAATTGCTCCAGCAAAACCAAAGTCAAATAACCAAAGTAAGCCTCAATTTTTACAATCGGAATTTTTATCAACTCCAGACTTAGCATTAAATCAAGTTAGAAGAGAGTTAGGACGATTAGGTAATTTTTCTCTAAATATGGTAAAAAACTCATTACATGCAGTCTTATCAGGAAGTAGAGAAGAGATAGCAAAAATTCATAATGCAGAAGAAGAGGTAAATCAATTACATGAAGCTATTATTACTTATTTAGCACGAGTTGCTCGCAGAGAATTAACAGCACAACAGTTAGAGGTTGTACATGATTTAATGGCAGTTGCAAATTATATAGAAAATATAGGTGATATTACTAAAAGTCATATGGTGGCTCTTGGTTTTGAACGAATAGATCAAGGAATAGAAATTCGAGAAGATGCGGAAGAAAGTTTACAAGCATTATTCCAAAAAGTAATTTGGTCTATTGAATCTTCTATTCAAGCTGTACTTCACTTAAATAAGGAACTAGCAAATCAAGTGATTACATTGAAACCTGAAATTCGAAAATTAGCAAATGAAGCCCATTTAGAATTAGCAGATTTATTTTCTCAGAAAAAAGAAATTAGTTTGAGTGAATTTAGAGCAGAATCTGATATTATTGAAAACTTAAGACGGCAATATTATTTAGCTAAATGTATTGCAAAAGTAACTGCAGAAGTTGATATTCTACTAAATAAGCATATAGAGTAAACATAGAGGAGGTTTGATGGATCACAGTGAATATTATTTTTTAACTAAAAAATTAATTTATGTTATACGCTTATTCAAACTTCCAAATTCCTCAAGGTTAGTTTTTGGAAGCAGAGGAAGAGGTTTTTTCCCTGATATTCTAAGTCAAGTTTTGCCTGAACAAGTAACAAATACATTAGAAGATACATGGGACTCATTGCGTGATAATGATGACAAGGGACGAAGACAAATTATACAAAAAGTAATTTTAGAGTTAGAAAAACAGAAAAAAAAATACACTGAGGTTTGCACTGATCATCAAAAAAACTTACAAAGTATTGCGACTCTTTTGGATTTGTCTCCTGATGAAGTTGCTGTTTTAGAGTGTCTGATCATCATGAAGTCCCAACGTGATCTTGAAGATTTATTAGAGCGTCTAGAACATGCAACGATTCAAAAGGCGATCTATTACCTTTCTATTCTTACCAGTGTTCCAAAAAATACAGTTCGAAAAATGTTAGAGGATAATTCTAGTTTGGTTTCTTCTGGTTTATTAGAAATTGATCCTAGAAGGCGAGTTGATTTTACAGATTGTATTGAAGTGTCAGATCTTTTAGTCCGAGCATTTGAACAACCATATCGCAATAAAAAAGCAGTATGGAACTGTTTTTTTCAAGCATCTCCTGCATCAAAACTAGAAGTATCAAGTTACTCTCATTTTAAAAAAGAGCTTAAAAATGTATCAAAAATTATTCACTCAGCAATTAAAAGAAAGCAAAAAGGGGTGAATATCCTTTGTTATGGAGGAGCAGGAACAGGAAAAACTGAATTTGTTCGTTTTATTGCAAAGTACTTAAAACTTGATTTGTACACTGTAGTTCACGCAGATGATCAAGGAAAAGTAGTTAAAAATCATGAACGAATTGCATCTTTAATGTTATGTGATCGGGCTTTGAAGAAATCAAAAAAATCGACAATTATTTTTGATGAAGCAGATAATATTCTTAATGATAATGCAATACTTCCATTTTTAAATATGGAAGTAGAGAGTCGGGGTGGAAAAAAAGCGTGGTTAACTCATACCTTAGAAAATAATTTTATTCCTACATTTTGGGTCGTTAATCATTATCACCGAATAGAGCCTGCATTTTTGCGACGATTTTCATATTCAATTAAGTTTGAAGAACCAAGCAAAATAGTAAGAAAAACAATGTGGGAGCATGTGCTCAATTATTGGGGATTCCGTTCAACCTTTTCGGAGAAAAAGATTGAATTGTTAGCCAAAAATTATGAAGTATGTGTAGGTGAAATGGATAAAGCAGTAGAAACTAGTACTTTACTTCATTCAAAAGGAAAGCTGACATTAGAAAAGCTAGAAACTGTTTTAGCCAAAATGTTGCAATTAAAGAATGGGGGAGTTCAACAAAAGAAAAAAACTGAAGAAAACACCAAGCCATACTCTTATGATTTAGAGTTGTTGAATGTAACTCCAAATTATCAAAGCCTGTTGAATGCAATTACAAGTTTTTTAAAACAAGATAAGTCAAAAGCTCCATTTTCAAGCTTAACTACTTGTTTTTATGGTCCACCAGGGACAGGAAAAACAGAGTTTGCTAGATATATTGCAAATCATTTTGAGTTACCACTTCATACTAAAAAGGCATCTGATTTATTTAGTAAGTGGGTAGGTGAAACAGAGTCAAACACTGCAAAAATATTTGCACAAGCACAAGAAGAGGGAGCTATTTTATTAGTGGATGAAATTGACTCATTTTTACAAGACCGAGAATCTGCAAAAAATTCTTGGGAAGTAAGCCAAGTCAATGAGTTTCTAACTCAATTAGAAAATTTTCGTGGAATTTTTATTGGATCTACTAATTTAGTTGAGTTGTTAGATCCTGCATCAATTCGTCGTTTTTCATTTAAATTACGATTTCAATTTTTAAATGATGTACAAAAAACTTCAGCATTTAAAAATTATTTCCAAACATTTTTTTCCGATAAAGAACTTTCTCAATATGATTTTAGGTCATTACTGCATTTAAAATTTCTTACCTTGGGAGATTTTAAAGTTGTTCAGCAAATGAATTTTTATCAACCTGAAAACTGCACTGTTGAGGTTTTAATTCAACAGCTTGAAGAAGAAATGCTTTTAAAACGAAAATTTGCAAAACGAGTTATGGGATTTTAATATTTAATTGGAATTCTCACCAATTCTTCTACTAATTCATGTTCAAAATCAAAGATAGCATTTTCTAATTCTAGAGTATCAATGCTATTTTTGATCACTTCAATTAATTCCACATGCTCCTTTTTTCCTGCTTGATATCCTTCAATAATTTCTTGATCAAGAGGACATTGCTGACTAATCGCAATTAAAATTTCATCTTGATCTTGATAAATTTGGATTGGAAAGAGATCACAAAGAAGAGGTTTTTCTTGGTATTTTTGACAACCATTTTGTTTTTTTTCGTAATTTTTACATGTATATTGGTATCGAATTTGATCGTTATCTCTTTGGAAAAGGAAGTCTAATGTTTTAGACTCAATCCCTGTAACTTGTTCAACTTCTTGAAGTGGGATCATTGCATTTTCCTCAAAGTAGTCAGGAAAATGGCAACATAATGTACAATCCCCACAATTCCATTGAAAGTTTTTTAGTGTTTTTTGTAGTTTAGATAGCATGATAAAATAGATAATATGAAGTTAAGTGTTATTTTTTATTTGACGTTTTTTTTCTTTACCGATTATATGATTCCCACACTGTAAGAGTGTGTTAGTTTTTTATAATTTTTCATTAGGAGAGCACTATGGCTCGCTTATCCCGTCTGTCTTTTTTAGCTGTATTATCTTTTGTTTTTTCTTTTTCTGCATACGGAAAAACTTTTAAATTAGATATTCCACATAGTAGTTTAGGATTTGCTGTATCACATTTGGTGATTTCGAAAACAAAAGGACAATTTAATAAGTTTTCTGGAAAAGCAGATTTTGATACCAAATCAAAAACACTCAAAAATATTTCAATCTCTGTAAATGTTGCGTCTATTGATACAGATAATACAAAGCGTGATAATCACTTACGCTCAGGAGATTTCTTCGATGCTAAAAAGTATCCTAAAATGACTTTCAAAAGCACAAAGATTATCAAACAAAGTCAAAAAAGATACAGAATCATTGGGGATTTGACAATCAAAGGAAAAACTCGACGAGTGATTTTGAATGGTAAGCTTCGAGGAATTATTAAAAGTAAGAAATTTGGAACTCGTGCAGGTTTCTTTTTCTTAGGTCATTTAGATCGAACAAAGTTTGGTTTAAATTGGTCAAAAAGAATGGAAACTGGTGGTTTAATCGTAGGAAAAAGAGTAGCACTCATTATCCAAGCTGAAGTTGTTGAAGTTACAAAAATGCAGAAGCCTATGAAAAAACAAGTAAAGAAAAAAGAAAAAAAAGATATGAGAAAAATGATTAAAAAAATGGTTAAAAAAGAACTGAAAAAATAAGGTTATTTGATTAATAAATCGCTAAATAGGTTTCTCTTAAACTTGATTTAGCGATTTTTTTATAATGAGTTAAATTTATGACAAAAAAACTACTATCTTCTGTTCCAAAGTCTATTGAATGGTCAAGTCGGGAACTTTTTTTTATTGATCAAACTTTATTGCCAAATGAAGTTGTTATAGAAAAACAAGAAAGTATTGAGCAAGTTTGGCAATCGATCAAGATCTTGAAAGTGCGAGGTGCTCCTGCAATAGGAATTGGAGCTGCTTATGGATTAGTAATTGGAGCTAAAACTTTACTAAATGAAACCAAAAGTGAATTTTTAGAGAAATTACGAAAACAAGCAGATTATCTAGATTCTTCACGTCCAACGGCTGTAAATCTTCATTGGGCCTTAGAACGAATGATGAAGGTTGCAAAAGAAACAGAGCTAGAAACTGCAACTGAAATTTTTGAAATTCTTGTTAAAGAAGCAGAAGCAATTCATCAAGAAGATCGTGAAATTTGTTTTCAGATTGGCAAAAATGGTGAATCTCTGATCCAAGATGGAATGGGAGTGCTTACTCATTGTAACGCAGGTGCTTTAGCAGTATCAGAACTAGGAACTGCACTCTCACCTATTTATTCCGCTCATCAAAAAGGTGTTAAATTTAAAGTCTACGCTGATGAAACTCGACCATTATTACAAGGTGCTCGTTTAACTGCGTGGGAACTTCAACAGGCAGAAGTTGATATTACATTAATTTGTGATAATATGGCTGCTCATTTGATGAGCCAAGGGCTAATTCAAATGGTAATTGTTGGAACTGATCGAGTGGCTAAAAATGGTGATGTTGCAAATAAAATAGGAACGTTAGGAGTTGCGATTTTAGCAAAATATTTTAATATTCCATTTTATGTAGCTTGTCCGTCATCAACATTAGACTTTTCAACACCAACAGGAAAAGAAATTGTGATTGAAGAGCGTGGAGAGGATGAAGTTACTTTTTTTGGAGAAAGAAGAACAGGGCCTGAAGGGATTCAAGTACGAAATCCTGCTTTTGATGTAACCCCTAATGAATTGGTTACAGCAATTATTACAGAAAAAGGGTTGGTTTCAACTCCTTATGAAACCAACCTAGGAAAACTATTTCGATAGTTTTCTTTTTATTCTACTTAAGGTTTGGAAAGTTGCTCTTTAAAGTTTCATTCCATTCCTTAATTCGATCTGCACTTTTTTCAAGAAGATCTGTGTGATCACCTTCAATTGTAATTGAATTAATTGAATCGCTTTGACTAATTTTGTTGATAACTACTTGATCTTCATCGGAAAGAATTTTTCCAAACACAGTGTGTTTTCCATCTAACCAAGGAGTTTCTGTGTGAGTAATGAAAAACTGACTTCCATTAGTTCCAGGCCCTGCATTTGCCATAGAAAGAACTCCTCCTTGATCATGTCGTAACTCACTAACACATTCATCTTCAAAACGGTACCCTGGTCCACCTGTACCTGTTCCAGAAGGACAACCACCTTGAACCATAAAGTTGTCAATCACACGATGAAATTTTAAGCCATCATAATAACCACGAAGACTTAAATTAACAAAGTTTGCTACAGTAACTGGAGCTTGTTCTGGGTAAAGGTTAAGTTTAATTTTTCCTTGAGTAGTATCAACAACAGCAACAAGATTACTCATAATTATTCCATATAGAAATGTTGTATGTTTTTTGAAGAATGTATTCCATAA
>JBNMNM010000154.1:0-6801 GCA_051275585.1 bacterium
AACTTAACGATTGGAAAACAAAAGCAGCTGAACTAAAATCTCAAGCAGAAAAAGCTGGCGGAGATGTTAAGGGTGAAGTTTTCAAACAAGTTGAAAACTTAACAACTAAGCAAGAAGAAATTCAACAACAAATGAATACACTTAAAGACTCCAGTGGCGAAGCGTGGGAAGAAATTAAAATTGGAGTAGATAAAGTTGTTGAAGATGTAAAAGTAACATGGGAAAACGTTGTTGCAAAATTCAAAAAAGAGTCAGCAGAATAATTCTATCTAATTTGTAGAAAGTTCTGAATAGGCAGTGATAGTATGTTAATTCACTGCCCTTTTTAAAAAAATCAATTCCTATCACCAATATCTACAAAAATTCAAATCAACCCCTCCTTCTACTTTTAGCCAAAACGATCCTTTTCTCTCATAGCTTCATGACTGAATTACTCGCTCCTGCTGGAAACTTAGAAAAACTAAAAATTGCTATTTCATATGGTGCTGATGCTGTTTACTTAGCAGGGCAAAACTTCGGGTTACGTAGTGGTGCTGATAATTTCTCTCTTGAAGAAATTCAAGAAGCAGTCTCATTTGCACATCAAAGAAATAGACGGATTTATGTCGTTTTAAATGCTTTTCTTCATAATCAAGACCTCAAAGAATTACCTGAGTTTGCTCGATTTTTAGATCAAATTAATGTTGATGCAGTTATCTGTTCAGATTTAGGGGTAATTAAAACTGTTCAAGAAAACTCTAATTTAAAAATCCATGTTTCTACACAAGCGTCTGTTGTAAATTCTTGGAATGCAAAAATTTGGAAAAATTTAGGGATAGAACGAATTGTTGTTGGACGTGAATTAAGTATTACTGAAACGGCTAAAATAAAAGAGACCACTGGGCTTGAAATGGAGATGTTTATTCACGGGGCAATGTGTATGGCATATTCTGGCAATTGCACCATTTCAAATTATTTTGCTGGGCGTGATAGCAATCGTGGAGGTTGTATTCAAAGCTGTCGTTATGAATATAATCTAGTGAGCAAAGACGCTGAACCCATCAAAAGTTTTTTTATGTCTTCTAAGGATCTTCAAGGAATCACTACTTTACCTGAGTTTTATAAACAAGGGATTGATTCTTTAAAGGTTGAAGGTCGAATGAAAAGTAATTTATATATTGCAACTGTCACAAAAGCTTACGCTCAGGTACTTCAGGCACTTAAAAAAGATGAATCATACTCTTTAGAAAATAGTTTAGAGGAGTTAAAAAAAATCCCTCATCGTGATTACACAGATGGTGCTTTGGATCATTTTCCAAAACAAGATTCTATTTATGATGAGCATGATAAAAATTCATGTGATTATGAAATGGCTGGAACTGTTATTGAGATTGATCAAGAAAATAGTCGCTTTGCCATGAGTACTCGCAATAAAATTACAACTCAAATGACAGTTGAAGTTCTTCCTTTTCAAGGAAATTTCATTGAGGTGTATATTTCAGACATGACAAATGCAGTAGGAAAACCTGTTGAGATTGCACAACCCAACTCGATTGTATGGTTACATTTAACAGAAGGAATTGAAGTTCATAATGTAATCCGAGTTAATCACGTTAAAAAACAGGAAATTCTTCTTAACTCTATTTCTAAAAAAGCATAGATGCAGTGCAATATTTCAATTCGCAACCAAAAAAACTTAGCTATTGTTAAAGATCTTCCTTTTGATGAAGTTCTTATCTACCCTGCAATTTTTTCAAAAGTAGGCGAAATTAAGCTATCTGAAATTCAATCAATCGTTCAGATCCTTAAAGACGCAGGAAAAAAAATTATTTTTGTTTGGGATAAAATTTGTAGAGATTTAGAATTAGAAAGACTTCTAAATTTATTTAAAAATTTACCTATTGAAGACTTTTATGCAATTCGCTTTTTAGATATTGGAGTTGGTAATTACCTAAAAGAAAATTATCCTGACCTTCCATTACAAATTACAGTTGAACGAAATAGTCACAATCAAAGTTCTATTTTAGGATGGGTTGATTACTTTCAACCTCAATTGCAACGTGTTGTTCTTGCCAATGAAATTCCAATTAATGAAATCAAAAAATTTCGAAATCAAATTTCATGCGAAGTAGAATTATTAGGATTGGGACAAATTGAAGTTTTTTATACTCCTCGTTCCTTAGTTCAGCACCATCAGAAAGAACAATCTAACTCTATCATTAAACTAAAAGTTGCAAGTGAGGATCGGCCTGATCGCTGGAGTCCTGTTATTGAAAATGAACATGGTACATTCATGTTTAATGATCGTGATTTATTTATACTTGATAATGAACAAGAATTAAAAGAAGCACAAATAGATATGGCTAGAATTGAGCCATATACTGATCAACAATATGAATTGCTACAAGAGTGCACCAAAACAGAAGAGTGGGTTAAATTATTAAAAGAACAATGGCCTCAAAAAACAACAAGAGGTTTTTTTCGAGCAAATAAAACCAATGCTCCCTTTGTTCGTTTAACAAATAAGTTTCTTCAAGGAAAAAGAGGGCGTGAAGTTGGAAGAGTGATTGAATATGTAAAAATGTCTCATTTAGTTATCAATATTCAAAAACCAATATCAATTCCTCAAACATTAATTTTTCACTCTCCTGAGGGACGAACAACTGGCTACAGTTTCACAGTAATTAAAACACTTGCTGGGCAAGAAATAACAGGAACTATTAAACCAGGAAACTACATCCTACCATGGGTAAAGCATGCAGTCTCTCGTTCAATTATCCAGTCTTTAGACTCAGAGAAAGAAGAGTAATTTTTACTTTACTCTTTTTTATACTTTTTCTCTTCTGCTTCGAGACTTTTATAACCTTCATAATTTAAGCTTGCTTCTGAAATTTTTGCTTGTTTTTCATTAATAATCTGTTTTGTAGAAAAAACTTCTTTTAATGAAGGTTCTAATTGATACGCCAGATCACATAATTCCATTGCACGGTCGCATTCATCTAACAAAATGTATGCTCTTGCAGCAACTACTGCAACTTCTGCGTTTTCATGTTTTTTCAATATCTTTTCTGTAAGTTGAATACAACGACTTAGATATTTTTCACGTTTTTGTTCATTTTTTTCTTTACTAGCAATGTGATAAATAGCTTTTGCTTGATTTACTTGTGCAACCTCATACTCAGGATCAAATTTTATTGCTTTTGAAAAATATTCTACAGCTTTTACATAACTTTTCTGTTGCAATAAAATAATTCCCATATTGTTATTTGCTACTGCATTTGTAGGGTTTCCTTTCAATGTTTTTACTGTTTGTAACTTCCTACGTTCATTTGCAGCATCTTTAGGACGACCTAATTTATCATAAATCTTCGCAATTTGGAGGTAAATCTCATATTCATAAGGATTTCGTTTAATTGCTTCATTAAGATAATTAATTGCATTCTTTGCGTTATTTATTCCCCCTTTTCTAATCAGTACTTCTCCAAGCCCTATATATCCTTGATAATTTGCATCATCATCTTTGATTGCAGTTTGAAAAGCGAGAATAGCTTGCTTATAATCATCTTGTTGTAGAAAAGTGTATCCATCACGGATATATTGATTTTGAAATGTTTTACCAAAAACATTCACCATCATTTTTTTAAAAAATCCTTCTTTTGGTGGAATGTAATCTACACTAAACTGATTTTCTGACTTTCCACTTTTAGAGTTTTCTGTATCCTCTAAATTTGGGTTACTCATTTTTTCCTCAACAGCAGTTTGCGTGAAAATAAAATTTAAAGTATCTAATATATTGTACTTGACTAAAGTAAAGCAAGTTGATCAACAAAACTCAATCTTTCAATTCACTATTTACTAAAAAAAATAGTACAATATCTATACCAAACAACATACATAAAAACGATAGTAATAGTTCCTATTAACAAATTCTTCTTTAATTTACTAGGACTTTATCTTTTTCTTATATTCTTGTTTTAGGTTATCTTTAATAATGCGTTTTTGGTTTTTTTATGAGAATTCGCCGTTCCTTATTTTATTTTAAATTAATTTTTATATTATTACTCTTTTCATTATTTTTTCAACTCCAAACATTTGGGCAAGAGAAGAAAAGTAAACATCGAGTATTTTTATCATTTCAATTTTACTCTACTGATGAACACATCTATTATCAATTTACTGGTGAAGAAAACTTTAAAACAGGCTTAACTGCTGATAATTTTATCAGTGGTAACGCATTTTTGGGGCAAGACCCTTACAGCCTTAGTTACGAATATGGAATCCCTTTAACAGTTGATGGATTAAAAGAAGTATCCTTTGGTTGGGAATCCTCTGTTTTCACATCAAGTACAGAAACAACAGTTGGAGCTGACAATTATACTAAAAATGTTAATTCTGAAGTGAATATGATTCTACACATTGAATCATTTAATGTGAAACTTCATTTTGGACGAAATAAACAACAAAATGTATCTATCCTTGATTCTATGAGTGGCTACTTTGCAATTGGTTGGGGGTGGATGTATGGATCTTTATCTGGATATAATATTAGTAATAGTAACCAAAGCTTTCATACCACATTTGCTGGACCATACACTTCTCGTGAATTTGGGATTATGTTGTTTGGAGAAAATATAACATTCAATATTGGTTTACGATTTGTTACTGCAAACAAAACGGAAACAGGTGGTGATGACCCAGATCCTTTTACTCAAAATAATGGTCGCTCTTTTGATCTAGACTTTACTGGATCTGGGCTTTCAATTGGGATTGGATATATGTTTTAACTTTTCCTCTGTAATTCCTGATAGTCTTCGAGTGGGGCTTTCACATCCGTGAATAAAAATATCGTCATTGCCCCATACTTGAACCTTTTTCTTTGCTCTTGTGATTCCTGTATAAATTAACTCTTTAGTTATCACTTGAGAACCTTGTTCAGGTAAAACAAATAATACTTCCTCGAACTCTGACCCCTGACTTTTATGAACAGTCATTGCATAAACATGCTCCCACTCAGGAAGACGGTTTGTACTCACTTGATAAAACCCGCCATCACAATCTGCTCGTTCAAAAAACACTTTTAAAGTTAATTTTCCGTTTCCATCTTTCGCCTGTAATACAATTCCAACATCACCATTATAAAGATTTAATTGATAATTATTACGAATAACCATAATAGGCATTCCATGGAAAAAAGTAGCATTACTTTCAATTGCACTACTTTTTTCTAATGCTATTTGATTAATCCAATTTACTCCGTAAGGTCCTTTCCTTACAGCACATAAACAACAAAAACTACGAAATATAGAAAATGCTTTTTCTGGTGTTTTAGAGTTTTCTAAAGCTTGGATATGTGGTTCTAATATTTTTTGAATTTTATTTTGAAAAGACTTTACTGCTATTAACTCTTTCCACTTTAATCCTGACTCTCCTTTTTTTAATGCTTGAAGAGCATCTTTTCCAAATTGCTGATTAACTAACCGACTTAATTCTCCTAATCCACTCTGAGCAGAAAACCGATGACTCTTTTCTAATAAACTTAAAAATGGAGCATCTTTAAATTTACATAAATCACCTAATACAGAACCTGCTTCCACCGAAGCAAGTTGCTCCTTATCACCTAGTAAAATTAGTTGTGTTGTACTTGGAATTGCAAAAATTAATTTTGCCATCAAAGCAAGAGGAATCATTGACGCTTCATCAATAACAATCACATCATATGATAATTGATGTTCCTTGTTATAGTATACTTTTGAAGAGTTCATCCTTGCACCTAATAGACGATGCAACGTTTTTGATTGTTGTGGAATTTTCTCAATAATTGAAGAATCGCAATCTAACTTATTTTTTGCATTTTGAATTGACTCATCAAGACGAGCCGCCGCTTTTCCTGTTGGAGCTGCAAGAGCAATTTCTAATTGATCATCTTGTTCTAATAAAAGAGCTAAAATTTTCACAACAGTTGTTGTTTTCCCTGTCCCTGGACCTCCTGAAACAATCGAGAATTGTTGTTTTACCGCATTTTCTGCGGCATCTTGTTGTTCTTTACTTTCTTGATTAAAAAATCGTGTTAATCCTGTTTTTAATTTTTCTTCATCAATTTTTTTATCAATAGACTGAACACTCTCTAACCAATCTAACAATCCTTTTTCATACTTCCAATAACGATGTAAATATAGTCGATGTTCCTCTTGATCATAAATAATAGGCTTAAAATCATTTTCACCACCAATGGTATCTAAAGAATTTAAATAAGAACTTATTTTTTCAGGTGAATCAAAATAATACTCTATATTTTCAGATGAATTTTCTTGTAAAAAGACAACTTTTCGATTGTGAATTAAATTTAAGTCAAAACATACATTTCCAAGGTTAGAATAATGACTTAAAATCACTGACAAATAAAAAATAGGTTGTCGTTTTTTTCCTTTTTTATGTGTTAAATCGTGAATAAAAGAAGCAAAATGATAATCAATTTGATTTAGCTGAAGTTCAAAGGATTGCGACATATATACTATATAGAGATAAATAAATTAGTTAGAGTATCCATTAAGGCTTTAGAAGGACGATCAAAATACACACCTGTTTGATCTTTACTCTCAGGATGAACTCCTCTTAAATAAAGATAAAAGGCTCCTCCAAATTGATCATAAGAAAGACCTCTTAATTTCAAAAACTGCAATAACGCTAAAGAATAAATATGATACTGGATCAAGTATAAATCATGAACAATCGAGGACTCTAGTAAATCTCTTGAATAATCGTTCAGATTTCCACCTAAATGGTTACTTTTCCAATCAACTAAGTAATACTTTCCTTCATAAA
>JBNMNM010000155.1:0-6785 GCA_051275585.1 bacterium
AGTAGTCAAAACTATTTCTACTGGTATAGCTTTTAAGATGTTTTTCAAAGAGTGTTCTTTTTTTATTTTTATCTGTTGGTGCTGGGATATTTAAGGCTTTTTTAAAATCATGATCATCAATACAGGCTAAGACTTTACGGACTGCATCTTCATTGAGTTTATCTTGCTTTAGCTTACTAACAGCTTTGTATTCAAAATTGATATAGAGTTCATCTTTTATGACTTTGCAAGGATTACTCTCAAGCAAGACAAATCTTCGTTCCTTGTCACTTGTTGCTTTGTTGTTATTTTGCTCGGTCTCAGCATCACTAAGTTTTAGATGGATTGTTTTTTCTACATCACCTACCAACATACCTTTATCCTTAAAGGTATAATCTCTAAAATATTCACCACTTTTGATATAATATTGGTCGCTATTTGCCCAATGTAGTTTTACCTCTTCTCCCTCATAAGGGATCGCATAGGTGTCTTTTTTATATCTTCTTAAACTTACAAAATCGCCATCTTTGTAGTAACGCTTGAAAAAGGTGGATAAGTGCGAAAAGACTTCATTTTCAAGAGAACTTGATGTTGTTGATGAAGCTAATTTTTCTTTTAGCTCTTTAACTTTTGGAATAGTATCAGCATCAACACCTAGTGCCTGTGCTTGTTGGATAGCTTCATCTAATTCACTTTGAATAGAATGGTTAGTATTTGAACTAAAAGCAGTAGCAACACTTGATAACAAGTCATTATCTAAAAACTCATTTATTTCTTTACTCTTGGTATTCATAATACGATAAATCCCAAAGTCTAAATCACTTTGGTCAAGTTGGAACATTTCATTTAATATTCTTAATAATTTCTTTTGATTTTCTGTTTGTTGTTTGTTGTTTGTTGTTTGTTGTTTGTTGTTTGTTGTTTGTTGTTTGTTGGTGCCATCTATAAAATCTCACATTGCATTGTAAATGATTAATCTGTTGTTTTTGATTTATTTTGAGTTTTTTGTTGTGCTTTCTCTAATAGAATTTGAGAAGGATGATCATTTTTACAAAGATCTGATTTTGAAAGAATATTAATCACAGATTGATAATCTTGATCAAAAAAGGATTGTAATGCATCCTCATAAACAACCGTCATTTTGATTGTATCTTGAGTCAAATCGGTTGCAATGCCTAGTAATTCATAGATTGTTGTTGCTTGGTCTTTTCCCTTAACAAAAACATGATCTAGCTTTCGAGTAATAAATTGTCCTTTTAAATTAAGGTATGTATTTTCACCAATAATAATTGATGTTTCATAGGTTTTATTTACTTCTTCTAGGCGACTTGCAAGGTTTACTGCATCACCTAAACAAGTATAAGAAAACCGCTCATTAGAACCAAAGCTTCCAACAATTGCCTCACCAGTATTAATTCCAATTCGGGTGTAAAAGGTTGGTCTTCCTTGCTTAGTCCAAATTTGATTTAAACCTTTAATTTGTTTTTGAATTTCAATTGCAGCTAAACAGGCTTGATAAGCATGATTACTACTATTTTCATCAGGAGCCCCCCAAAATGCCATTACAGCATCACCAATAAACTTATCAATGGTTCCTTCACGACCTTGAATAATTTTAGAAACCTCTTCTAAGTACTCATTTAATTGCTCACTTAATTCAATTGGAGTCAGACGTTCAGCAATCGTAGTGAAATCTTTTATATCAGTAAAAAAAATAGTTAATTCTTTTTGAACTCCTTTTGGAACAGTTTGGTTTTGTGTAATTAAAGATCGAACTAATTTTTTAGGAACATATTTACCAAATGCTTCCAAACCTATTTTCATTTTTTGAAATGATACATTCATATCATTTAGTTCTTTATAAATAGTTTTGTAATAATGGTTTTGAGTTAAATCAAAATTTTCAATTGCTTTTGCATCTTTTTGCAAATACCTCATTGGTTGGATAAGTGTATTTGCCAGCAAATAAAGAACAACACTTGAAAATAAGGTAATTGCAATTGCAATACTTAGATTATCTTTTTGATTTTTTTTGACCTCTCCTGAATAATCATCTTCTGGTAAATAGACTCCAATAATCCAAGGCCATTCTGGACTAGTAAACGATGCAAACATTGCAGAATATTTTTTTTCTTGATGCTCAAATGTCGTAAATATTGATTCTCCCTTTTTTAACTCAGATAAGGGTTTAGGAATTGAAAGAAATGCTTTTTTTGTTTTTGCATCACTCAATTCTAAAATTTTTGTAAGTCTAAAACCCTTTCCAGAAGAAGTTGGCATTTTAAGCTTATTTGTGTCTGGATATGCGATTAAATCGCCATTTTGAGTTAAAATAAATGCAATTCCATTTTTTCCAACTTTAAGTTTTGCCATAAATTTAGAAATTGCATCTAACTCAATATCAACACCAACAACACCTGCTATTCTTCCTTGTTTATCAAATACAGGACTAGCCGTTGTAATTCCAGCTTTCTGAGAAGAAAAGAATACATAAGGATTGGTCCAAATTAATTTTTTATATTGTAATGCTTTTTGAAACCAAGGACGTGAACGAGGATCATATTTATCGCTAGGGTCAAACATTGTCTTCACTTTTTTAAAATCAGCATTTCGCCAAATTAATTTAGCTGTACGTTTTCCTTTTTTATATTGAATAATTTTTGTTCGAAACCCTTTATTTTTTTGTTGATAATCACGATTGACATAAGTAAAATCCCCATGAATATCACCGTAATAGATTCCAGCAAATTGAAAGTAACTTGATAATTGGTTATGAAGATAGTGTTCTAAGCTTTTTGGGTTTTTATAATCAACAACATGACTATCTGCTAGTTTTTGAGTTAATTCAGCAGCTTTTCGAGCAGGAATTAAATAACTTTGGGATTTTTCAATTGAAAAAGTCGCAATATTTCTCATAATTTCTTTTGTTAATCCTGTAAGAACTTTTTGAGAATTAACATACGAAGAAATAATAATAGTTCCAGTTGTTACGCATAATAGAATAATCAACCCTACTATAAGTCCCCAACGAATTGAAATTCTCATAAAACAATAAAACAAATAGGGTGGATTAAATTTTATTTAAAAAGGCAATCTATTAAATTTGAACAAAACCATAACAAGGCTTTCACCAAAACAGAAACATTGTTTTTAATAAAAAAATTAAAAACCTAACTTTTTTACAGCAAATAATATTATGATTTTTCGTCCTTGCATTGATTTACATGAAGGCAAAGTTAAACAAATTGTAGGATCAACATTAAGTGATCAACAAGGAGCTTCACCAGTCACCAATTTTTGCTCTGAACATGAACCTAGTTGGTTTTCTAAAAAATATAAAGAACACAATCTTCAAGGCGGACATATCATCAAGCTAGGTGCAGGAAATGATGAAGCTGCACTTTCTGCACTTTCTGCATGGCCTCAAGGAATGCAAATTGGGGGCGGAATTAACGATGAGAATGCATTTTATTGGATTGAACATGGAGCTAGTGCTGTTATTGTTACATCATTTGTCTTTCGTGATGGAAAAATTCATGATAAAAACTTACAAAAAATTGTTCAAGCAGTAGGAAAAGAAAAGCTAGTTCTAGATTTAAGTTGTAGAAAAAAAGATGGAGAGTACAAAATAGTAACAGATCGTTGGACTCAATTTACTGATGTGACCGTTAACGAAAAAAATCTCGACTTTCTTTCTCAATTCTGTTTTGAATTTTTAATTCATGCTGTAGATGTAGAAGGTATGTGTAATGGTATTGAGTTAGAATTAGTTAAAAAATTAGGAAAATGGGGTAAAATTCCAATTACCTATGCAGGAGGAATTCAATCAGATGATGATATCCAAACAATTCAAAAACTGGGTCATAATAAAATTGATTTTACTGTAGGAAGTGCTTTAGATCTTTTTGGCGGAAATAAGCTGTGTTATTCTGATATGCTCCAATATTCATCAAAGTAGGCAAAATGCTCGCGAATAATCCAACAAATGAAGAACTTTACAAATATTTAAGAGAATCTCGGTTATTTCGAAAACTACCTGAGAACTTTTTAAAACAGCTTGTTCCACTTTCTGAATATATTGAGTTTGAAGAAGGAACGACAATTATTCCTGAAGGTAAAGTTAACCAAAAAATCTTTTTTTTGGTTGAAGGAACAGTTACTGTTTATGCTCAGGGAGAACTTATTTTAAAACTATCCAGAATTGGAGACATTTTTGGCGAAATGAGTATCATTAGTAACAGTCCTACATCAGCAGCAGTAGTTGCAGAAACGAAGGCCAAAGTTTTTACTGTAGATGCAAAAAATGTTCACTCAAATCAAGAATCAATTGAAAACTGGCAACGACAAGCTATTTTATACCGAATTTTTTCGGTAATTTTGACAGATAAGCTTGCACTTACAACAGCCAAAGCAAAACGCTTTGAGGAAACAAATCGCAGTTTACATGAGACACAAGGAGCCTTAAAAGGAATCAATCAAGAAATTCTTGATTCAAATCTAAGTCTTGAAAAAGAAGTCTTAGAGAGAAAAGCGGCAGAAGCAAAATTATTAGAACAAGCTACAGAACTAGCTGGTGCTGAGGCATTACAACGCCATCAAAATAATATTTTAGAGTCCATTCTTAATAATATGACAGATGCCGTTGTAGTAATCGATGAAAACCAAAAATTGATTCATAGCAATCCAAAAGCAAAAGATATTTTTGGTAAAGACAATAACAAGAAAACTAATCAAATGTATACAAATGGTATATTCAAAGATGATATGATAACACCATATACGAATCCAGAATTGCCAATTACACGAGCATTACAAGGAGAAAATATCCCTCTTGAAGAACTTTATGTAAAAAATGAATACAATCCTGAAGGGGTCTGGCTTCATGTATCAGCAAGTCCTTTAATTGATGAATTTGGTATTTCTCAAGGTGGAGTTTCTGTTTTACGAGATTTTACAAAAGATAAAAAAATAAAACAAGCCTTACTCAAAGCAAAAGAAAATGCAGAAGCTACAGCACAAGCCAAATCTGACTTTTTAGCTACAATGAGTCATGAAATTAGAACTCCATTAAATGGAGTTTTAGGAATGGCAACACTGTTAGAAAATACTTCTCTTGATCATGAACAATCAGACTATATTAATAATATCAAAATTAGTGGCCAAACTCTGCTCACAGTAATTAATGATATTCTTGACTATAGTAAAATTGAAGCAGGAAAACTAGAGTTAGAAGATGCACCATTTTCACTTAAAGATTGTGTTAAAGAGTCATTCTCAATTGTATCCTCACGAGCACAAGAAAAAAATCTTCCCTTAGAAGAGCAGTTTTATGAAAAACTTCCTGAGTTTATTTACGGTGATACGATTCGGACACGCCAAATTTTAATTAACTTAGTGAATAATTCGATTAAATTTACTGATAAGGGAAAAATTACTATTATTGTTACTCATCTTTCAGTTCAAGATGATTTTCATGAAATTCAGTTTACCGTTCAAGATACAGGAATTGGAGTTCCAGCATCACGAATTCCCCACTTATTTGAAAGTTTTTCTCAAGTTGATTCTTCTACAACAAGAAAATATGGTGGAACTGGTTTAGGATTAGCCATTTGCAAGAAGTTAGTTGACTTGATGGGGGGGCGAATTTGGGTAGAAAGTACTCTAGGTGAAGGTTCTAGATTTAATTTTACGATTAAATGTAAAGAAGCAAAAAATGTTCAACAGTTAAATAGTAAACACCATCAAAATAAGAAAAAGGCTATATTTGATAGTGAATTAGGAAAAAAATATCCTCTTCATATCTTAGTTGCTGAAGATAATAAAATGAACCAAAAGCTAATTATAAAAGTAATGAGCAAATTAGGTTATGAAATTATAATTGCAAAAAATGGAAAAATTGCACTAGATCGAGTTCAAAAAGAAAAGTTTGATATGATTTTTATGGATTTGGATATGCCTGAAATGGGTGGAATTGAAGCAACTCAAAAGATCATTAAAATTATGGGTGATAATGCTCCATTTATTGTTTCAATGACAGCAAGTGCAATGGAAGCAGAAAGAAAAAAATGTTCTGAAATTGGAATGGCTGGTTATCTAACAAAGCCATTGGTGCTTGATCAATTACAAGAAACATTATGTATCTTTGGGGATAAAGTAAAACTTAAGGAACAACAAGCAGATCATCCTCCAATAGAAGCAATTAAAAAAGATATTATTCCTCAACAATTTGCAGAACAACATCCTTTATCTATTTTGGTTGCTGAAGATAACAAAATGAACCAAAAATTGATTATGAAAGTACTAGAAAAATTAGGATATCAAACTGTACTTGCAGAAAATGGGTTAGTTGCACTTAACGTCGCAAAAGAGAAAATTTTTGATCTCATTTTAATGGATTTAGATATGCCTGAAATGGGTGGAATTGAATCTGCTGAGAAAATTCTTGCACATTATCAAGATAACACCCCTCCTCAAATTGTTGCATTAACTGCAAATGTTTTAGAGGAGCAAAAGAAAAAATGCTATGATATCGGAATGTGTGATTACTTAACAAAGCCATTAATGTTAGCAAAATTAAAAACTATCCTAGAAGATATTTCGCAACGTTTGCAAAACTAAAAATAAGAGTATTATGATTCGCAAATACTTTGATTATTTATTTCAAAAGAAATCAAAAAAAAATCTATCTCTGTATCAAACTACTTTGTTTGTTATAGGGCTTATTTTCTTTTTTATCTAGCCAACCGTAAAACCTCTTCCTTCAGGTGGAGGATGTAAGGTTGTCCTTATCCCGAGCGGTTGGCTAA
>JBNMNM010000156.1:0-6780 GCA_051275585.1 bacterium
GCTTTTGACTCCAACAACTCCATGAATTCCCATTACACTAGTTGCCGCTGCGGATGCTGTAGTTTCAAACTCAGTACCCTTAATTCCAATTACAGCTGTAGGAGCAGTAAAACTAATTAATCCCTTCTTTTTTCTAGGTTTAATTACAGCTCGAATCTTTCCAATAAAAGCAAATTTTAACTTTTCAAAGAAACCACGTTTTTTCTTTTTTCGATGAAACTTCTCAATTGTAAATTGAGTATTTGCAGAAAGACGAATTCGATCTTCTGAAATTAAACTTAGTACGGTTCGATCTTTTTTTAAGGTGATGATTTTATCTTTTTCAAAAATAGGAACTTCAAAATCTAAGAAAACAAGCTTTTTCTTATAACGTTGAATTTGAATTTTTCCTTTTGCGGCTTGAGCAATACCTGCATAAATATAAGCACCAACATTCTGAAAACCTACAACTCGACTTGCTTGGGCAATTAAGTTCTTTTTGGGGATTGATTGCTGAAAAAAGTCTTTTCCTTTTAATAAAAGTTGTTGTTTGTTCTTCAAAATAATTGGAAATTTTTTCAAAGCAACTTTTTTAAATTTTGGTGTTTTTGATGTAACTTTCTTTTTTTTGGGATGTTTAGCAGGTTGAACTTTTTTTAAGACAAAAATAGGATTCTTACTTTTTAAAACCTGAATTTGTCCTTCATGAACTTGAATTGTTTTGCCACTAATGTTTTGGAAAAAGAAATTCCCTTTTTTGGTAGAAAAATAGGTTTGATTAATTCGAAATAAATAACTTTGTTTATTTGCTTTCTGATTCAATAAAAAGCGAGCTGTTCCTTGAACATGATAAGTCACAACCATTGTTTTCTTTTTAGGATTTAATGGATGTGATATTTTTTTTACAACTCTTTGAAATATTGTTCCTTTATTAAGAACAACTAATTCATTGTCAGAATACCTCAAAACAACCTGATCTTTTTTTAAAAATGATAAATCTTTTTTCTGAAAAGGTCGTAAGTGTTTTTTCTTTCCTTTAGGAAGTTTTGATTTTTCTAATGTGCTATTCTTTTTTTCTTTAGAAAGCTTTGCTTGTATAGGTTTCTTTTGAGTTTTTTGTTTTAGGTGTTTTTGAAAATCAAATGAATTTCCAACTCGGAAAGTTTGGTTTTGTGGGAATCTTTTTTTTGTGCTGACAATCCATTGTTGTAGTTGTTTCTTAGTTTGTTGAGGTTGGACTTTTTCATAGAATAATTTTCCTTTTTGCCAAAGAATTTTAACATCCTTTGCAATTGTAATTTGAGCAAAACTGCTCACAACAAAAAGAAATAAACTAATTTTTGTAATCTGAAGCAATAAATTTTTAATTCTTAACTTTACTTGATTTTGCATTTGCCCTCACGCTTATTCACCCTCAAGTCGAATCTGAAATATGGTCAAAGGTCTTCTATTTCCAGTTTTTTGCGGCTTGTTGAATTCGACCATCTTTTGCATACAGTCCAAGTTGCTGAATTCTTTTTAAAGCAACCCAACGAACAGCATTTAGTGACGCAGATTTTGAGGAATTTTTTAACAAGTTAAATGCAGTTTGACGTACAGTACTATTAGTAGAATTCGCTGCTTGTAAAAACAGTAGAGAGACTAATCGTTTTTTAATCCAAACAGGAATTGAAGAGGATTTCAAAACACTATCAATTTCATTCAGGATAGGAAGAAGTAAACCTGCTGAATCTGTAGAGGAAAGCAAATCACCAAGTAGAATCATTGGTATGTTTGCAACAGGTTTATCTTTATGGATTGAAACTAATCCTAATAAAACAGATGCAGTACGATAGAAAAATAAAGGCGATTTTGATTGATGAGTTAAACGGATTAAAGCACTACCAAACAGTCGAACACGATAAAAAGATTGCTCTTGTTGAGACATGTTTTTTGCAAAAGATGTAAAAACTAAAAATTGAAGAGAACGATCCTTCTCAATGTCTTCCAGAGCCTTTGTAATCGATCCTTCAAGTTCTTTTTCATCTTTATTAGTCTGAATATCTTCAAGAACCTCTTTTAGTGGATTTTTGACGATTTCTCGTAAATTTTCCCAATCTTTGAGTTCATCTTTGACATCTTTTGCTAATTCTCTGAATATTGTTCTTGATTTTAAATTAAGCAATTCAATAAGTTTTTTTCTTAATAATACTTGGTGTGCAGGACTTTTAATTGAGTCAATTTCACCTTCTAATGCTTCCCATAATGTTTCTGTAGCATCATTTTTTTGAGTGGCTTTTTTTAATGCTTGAATTGTTTCTAAAAATGCGAGTTTTTTTAATTCTTGATCATCATCTTGTTTGATTACATTTGCTAATGCATCCGCAGCCCCTTCTCGAACATCTTCCCAAACAACCCCTTCTTTGATTGCCAATTTGGTGAGATAAATCAGTGCAGTATGAATTAAAACAGGGTTTTTACCACTTGCAATGTCTTTTAATCCTTTCATTGCTTTTTCATTCCAATCAATTTTTTCAAGTTTACTGATTGCAATTTGTCCTAACATTTTTACAGCAACTTCTCGTTTACTTAGTAATAACTCACTGTCTTTTGCTTGGTCTACTAACTCCTCTAATAAATCGTTACGTGATTCTTGAACAATCTCAAGAAGATCTTTATCTCGTCGAACTTTAAATGGAATTGGTTTTATTAAGAAATTTTTGATTATAAGGTAAGGGAAAATTGTATCCCCTTCTTGTTGTGTATTTTTTGTGGCACTAATCAATGCTTTTGAATAATCTTCACGAATTTCTTCATCTCGATGCATTAAATATTCAACTCGATACCTTTCCAAGTATACTGTCATTGGATAGATTGGATATACAGACTTTGGCATCTCTTTAAAAAAGCTTGCCGCAGAAGCGATTACAGGAATTGTTACAATAAGAAACAAAAACAACCAGAACTTCTTCATCACAAAACCTCACAAAGGATTCTTTTTTTAAATAGATAAGTAATTTAATTCATCAAAATATTAAGAATGGTTTCTGCACAGTAAGCAGAAACCATTAATGCCTAACTATTTCTTTTTTTCTCAAGTCGGATTTCTGAACTCAATCGACCTAAAGAATATTCGTCTAAGTCTACAAATTTAATCATTTTGGCTAGGTTTGGCTGTACTTTTTCAACAGCACGAAACATTTCCTGAGCTACTTTTCTATAATTCTCATGCCCTTGAGGTGTACTCCGTAATTCAACTAACCATATTAATGCTCTTAAATTGATTTTTACATACCAACGGATGTTATAACTCAAAGGTACTACATACTGTGCTTCTTTTGGAAAATCCTTGTAAATAGTTTCAAACGCTTCAGAAGCCTTTTTCATTACAGCATGATACTTCTCGCCTAATCCTGCTTCTTCTAATTCTGGAGGAGTAAAATAACCAAATCGTGTAGATAGTGGTTGTCTTTCTTGAGTCAAGGTTCGATGTCGGTGTAGATCCCGATACATTCCATAGTCGCCAAGAATATCAAATGTATAGAAAACTTCTTCTGCATAACGCTGTGGTTTATGTCGTCGGTTTTCACGGCTTGAAATCAGTTCTTCAAGTAGACTCTCTTTTTTCTCGTCAGGAGTATCCTTCACCATTTTTCGAATTTGTTCTAATGGATATTCTGTTGAGGCATAAAGCATATTTGCCAACATTTTATCTTCAGCATCAGCATCAAAATCAACTAACTTAACTAAATCACTTTGCTCTGGTTCAGCTTCTAAGTTATCTTTGCAAAACTTCTGAATGGTTCCTTCACATGACTGAGTATAGTTCTGAAGACTTTTAAAATACTTATGATCAGTGCTAGAACGCCGAATAAAGGAAGGAATTGCTTGATGTAAATCATTGTATAAAGAATCCCCAATTTCATTTGTTTCAGACATTGGTATGATGTTCAAGCGAGCAATAAGACTTTCAAAAAATCGACCATTCCCAAAACAGCCCATATTTGTGAGTGTTGATGCTGGTAAGATTCCTCTAATCAAATCGTAAGTTTTTGCATTTAAAGCTCGATTATAAGCTGCCTCACTTACTCCTTCTTCTCTTGGTAATTTTGTTTTTACGTACGCTAATGTTGGTTTGATAAATTCAGAGTATGTATCAAAAAGCAATCGGTTTGTTTCTAAGTATAATTCTCGATGTTTTGAATTTAAAATTTTTGGATCTTTATAAAAAAGGTAATCCCCTTTTACTTTCTGGTTAAACTTTACATATCGAGTTGATTTTTCTAGAGGAGAACCGCCAATTCTAGCATCTTCAATCTCTTTCGTAGCTAAAATTGAAACATTCTCCATAGCTACATGAGCACCACCAAGTTCACCAATGGAGTCGTCTCCATAACCATCAAGAATCCGATCATAAAAGCTTTGTGCTTTCTGGATGGCTAAACGAGATTCAGTTGATTTTCCTTCATCAAGTGTTCCACCTTGAATTTCTTGGAATGAAGCTTCATCTTTTAAAATAAAGTCTTTTAATAAAAGCTTACGTAACCCAAGTGTTGATCGAGAGTAACGAGAAAACAATGCTCCCTTGATTACTTCTGGTAAGTTTTGAAGAACAAATACAGATTGATCTGTATTTGTAACAAATGGAGCTAATAGTTTTTTTTCTTCAGGAGTAAATTCTTCAAATGTTTCCATTATTTTTCTCGCCTCTTCTAAAATCAATAATCAATTCAGTTTTTAGCATTCCCAAATTCTAAATTCAGAGCCAAGGGACTCTACAGTGCTAAAAAAAAGTTGTATAGCTGGAAAGCTATTTACCATAATTTATAGTCAAATATGCGAAGCTTTAGAGTCTTTTTTTAAAAATCTGCTTTCAATTTTTATTGAACTCTTTTTAAATAGCCTATTGTTTGAATTTAGCTAACTTGTTTGAAGTATAAAAATAATGGATTTTTTACCTGTAACTTTAGATATAAAAAAGAAACCTTGCTTAGTCATTGGTGGTGGAGAAGTCGCATACCGAAAAGTATGTTTACTTCTTCGAGCACAAGCAAATGTACATGTAGTTTCTCCTGAATTATGTGAGAAGTTAGCAAGGCTTCATCAGAAAAATGAAATCACTTATGATCGAGATCAGTTTCAAGAGCATTATCTTGATGGTAAACAAATTGTTATTGCGGCAACAGATAATTTAGAAGTCAATAAACAAGCATATCAATACGCAAATGAAAGAAACCTTCAAATTAATGTTGTAGATAATCCAAGTTTATCTACATTTATTTTTCCTTCGATTGTAGATCGTTCTCCTTTACTTATTGCAATCTCAACAGGCGGAGCATCACCTACATTAGCAAGATTAATTCGAGGACAAATTGAGACTATGATTCCACCGACTTATGGAAAACTAGCTTCTTTGTTGGAAGGATTTCGAGGAACTGTAAAAGAACAAATTGAAGGAAGTCATGATCGGATGCGATTTTGGCAGAAAGCTTTAAAAACAACAGTATTAGATAAGTTTCTTTCTGGAAGTGAAGAAGAGGCTAAAAAACATCTTGAGAAAGCTTTAGAAAACAAGTTGCAAGAAAAAGAGGGAAGTCTAGGAGAAGTCTTTCTTGTTGGTTCAGGGCCAGGTGATCCAGAGTTATTAACTATCAAAGCATTGCGATTAATTCAACAAGCAGATGTTATTGTGTATGACCGACTGATCCCAATGGCCATTTTGGATTATGCTCGTCGTGATGCAAATAAGATTTATGTAGGAAAAAAGAGTTCTAATCATTCGTTGCCTCAAGAAGACATTAATCAACTTCTTGTTGATCAAGCAAAAAAAGGATTCACTGTTGTTCGTTTAAAAGGTGGTGATCCATTTATTTTTGGTCGAGGTGGCGAAGAAATTGAAACTTTATTAGAAGAAAATATTAGCTTTCAAGTTGTACCTGGAATCACAGCAGCATCAGGCTGTAGTAGCTATTCAGGAATTCCATTAACACATCGTGATTATTCGAATTCTTGTACTTTTGTTACAGGACATTCGAAAAAAGGAAAAGATCTTGACTTAAACTGGAGTGGATTAGCAAAACCCCATCAAACACTTGTGTTTTATATGGGATTATCCAACGCACCGTTGATTTCAGAGCAATTGCTTGCACATGGAGCTAATCCAGAAACACCAGTAGCATTAGTGGAACGAGGAACCAGTTTAGAGCAACAAGTTTTAACAACAACAATTGCTCAACTTCCAACCAGTGCAAAAGAAAGTGAGTTCCAAACGCCAACCCTGATTATTGTAGGAGATGTGGTACAATTGGAAAAAAAGCTTTCATGGTTTGGAAAGAAGAAATAAAACCAAAAAAGAGAAAAATAAAAAAAATCACTTTTTTTCAAAAATCGGTTGACAGCAATGAGGCACTCTAGTTATAAGTCGCCTCGTTGTTACGGAGAAATCAGTAATTATGGCGACGTAGCCAAGTGGTTCGGCAGTGGTCTGCAAAACCATAGACATCGGTTCGATCCCGATCGTCGCCTCCAACGAAAAAATTGAGAAAAGTGCCTGGGTGGCGGAATTGGTAGACGCCCAAGACTTAAAATCTTGTGTTCTTCGGAGCGTGCCGGTTCAATCCCGGCTCCAGGTACCATATCTCAAATTCTCTGAAATACCATGTAAAAAATCCCTTAAAAATCAAAGCATAAATATTGATTTGGGTTCAATATCCTTTCTGTTGATATTGAGAAAAATATATGCCTGGGTGGCGGAATTGGTAGACGCCCAAGACTTAAAATCTTGTGTTCTTCGGAGCGTGCCGGTTCAATCCCGGCTCCAGG
>JBNMNM010000157.1:0-6770 GCA_051275585.1 bacterium
TATCAAGTTCTGCTTGAGTTTGCGAATACAGTACTGATGATTTGTAATGCACAAAAAATAATGTATGCAAATCCAGCAGGAGCGAGAATGTTAGGCTTTGCTGATCCTATTTTAGTTAATGGAAAATCTGTTCAGGATATAATTCATCCAAATTACCAAAAAACGATTCAGCATCGTTTACAAGCTATTCTTAAAAAAGAAGAAAAGGTTAATTTTGTAAGAGAAAAATTCTCTAAAATTGATGGCCAAGTTATTGATATTATTGGATACAGTATTCCATTTTTTTTTAACGGTCAAAAAACGCTTTATCTTGCTCTTCATGATATTACAAAAAATCATCAACAGGAAAAATCATCTCGCCATAAAGAAAGTTTGTTACAAAAGGTTGTGAACCTTGTTCCTCATATGATTTTTGCAAAAAATCAATTTTGTGATTTTATTCTTGGGAATCAGGAATTTGCAAAAAATTATGGAACGACAGTTGATAAAATCTTACATTCTGATCTTGATCAATTTTCTGGCTTTAACCATCAGTTCGAAAAATTTTGGGAAAAGGATTTAGCTGTTTTAGAAGGTCGCAAACCTGAATTTACAACCACAGAAAATTTTATTGATGTTTATATGCGTCATTGCGAAGATTATTGGGAATCTGGCCATATAGGAGATACAGAAGAAATTCTTTCTTATGTTATATGGGATCAAAAATATTTAGTGGATGTTTCTTTAATTAATATCCAACATAAAGAGTTATTCCGACATGTTAATCAATTATTAGAAGCCATTCATGAAGGAAAAGTAGAGTCAGAAATAGAAATAGTTTTTCAATTTTTAGAAAATTATACAATAACTCATTTCACTGAAGAAGAAGAATTAATGTTAGAGTATGGGGATCCAAAATACTCAAATCATAAAAAAGAACATACTCTTTTTATTAAAGAATTAGATAATTTGAAAAAAGAAAAATATAAGAATGGCAATAAACTTCATTTAGTTTTGCGAGTTCAAAGCCAAATTGTAGATTGGTTATTAAACCATATTACAAAGGTTGATACTGAATTAGCTAATTTCCTAAAATCAAATCAGAAATATTCTTGAAAGATGAGTATAGATTGTGAAATCCTTTCTCCATGCACAAAAAATTGCAAATTAAATGATGACAAAGATTTGTGCACAGGATGTTTAAGAAAAATTGATGAAATTATTTGTTGGAAAACATATACAAAAACAGAAAAGCTAGAAATCCTTAATTATATAAAAGAGCGATAATCTCTTCTTTATGTAAGAAATAATATGTATGCTATTATTATTTCGGGTATTATTTAAAATCTAGTTTAAGTCTTTTAACTGAAAGATGACATAATCTTAACTAATTTATGAGTGAACAATTCGTTAAGCAGATTAAAGAGCTATCGACCTTATCAGGAAGAGAGCAACAAAAAAAATGTATTCTAGAAGGACAAGAGATTATTGAGAAAGCAATTGATGCAAACTTTATGATTGATCATGTTTTTGTAGAATCAAAGAAAGGTGAACACCCTTTTATTCTCAGCTTACGAGAAAGAGGGGTAGAGTGTATTGAAGTTTCTGCTGACTCAATTAAAGAAATGCACTCTGGATCTAATCCAGTTCCTTTTTTAGGCGTTGCAACTCCTCCTGAAGTAGAAATAGCAAATAATGATAATAAAGATTTTGTTATTGTTTTTGATCAAGTTCAGGAACCTGAGCATGTTGGAGTTGTTGTAAAAACAGTAAAGGCATTTGGTATTCAAGATATTATTTCTACAACAATGGGTTTTGATTTACACTCACAAAGAGCAATCAAAGCTTCTAATGGAACTGTCTTTGATACTCAATTAGAACGATTTCATTCTAGCGTTGAAACAATCGCAACATTAAAAGAAAAAGGGTATCAAGTTATAGCAACAAGTCCACATGTTCCAGAATTGCAATCATCTCTTCAATTAAATTCAAAACCTATAGCTCTTATTATTGGTAATGAAATGGATGGAATTGCTGAAGAAATTCTGCGTGATGCTGATCTAGTTGTACAAATTCCACGGAGTGCCAAATTAGAAACATTAAATTTGAATACTCCAGAGCGAATGAATGTCTATGAATTTAAATTAAAGTTATTTCTCACGATGCTTTTTCGGTATATGAGATCTACTTTAGGGCGGGAAGCTAGTAAAACGGGGAAACATGTTCAAAGTTTATTAGATTATAAATTAAAACAAGTGTCAGCATATGACAGTAATCAAGTTATTTTAATGATGACCTTACAGTGTGAGGGAATTATGACACTTGAGCAAATTGGAAAAAGTATCACTATTTTTGGAAATACATTATTAGAACTAATTTACCCCTTGTTAGATGAAGGATTAATTGAATATCAAGAACATGCAGGAATGAGTTACTTGTTACTTTCTGATACAGGTAACATTATGTTAGAAAAACTTTGGCAAATTACAGAAACAACAGAAGAAAAAATACTTGATGGCTTTTCAAATCAAGAACGAAAGCAACTGTCTTTATATTTGCAACGAATTCAAGGTAATTGTAAGAAATTTAAGTTTAATTAGGAAAAGCTAATGCTTTTTCTTATAAATCTCGATAGAAAAGGAATGTTTTTTATCTACTTTGGTTTTTTTTGGTTTGTAAAATTCTTTCTATTGGGGTTATGGAAAAATTTATTGTTACTGGGGGAAACCAGCTACATGGTTCAATTCGTCCAGCAGGAAATAAAAATGAAGCACTTCCCGTTCTTGCTGCCATCTTACTAGCAAGTGAGCCTATAACAATTCATAATCTTCCACATATTGGCGACATTAATACAATGAAGTTGATCATGGAAGATTTAGGTGTGACTATTACTTATCAAGGAGAACGTTCTTATCTTTTTGATGCATCTAATCTAATTACCAGCACGCCAAATCATCAAAAATCCCAAAAAATTCGTGGTTCTTTTCTTTTAGCTGCACCTTTACTTCATCGTTTTGGAGAAACTAGAGTTTCTATTCCAGGTGGTGATGCAATTGGACGCAGGCGTTTAGATACTCATTTATTAGCATTTGAGAAATTTGGCGTGACCGTGACAAGAGAAGAAAAAACATATCACATGATCTGTAAATCAGGATTGAGTGGTGCTGATATTTTTCTCGATGAAGCGAGTGTAATGGCAACTGAAAATGCTGTTATGATAGCTGCAATCGCAAAAGGAAAAACAACCATTTATAATGCTGCATGTGAACCTCATGTTCAGGGGCTTTGCCATTTATTAAATCAAATGGGAGCTAAAATTAAGGGGATTGGAAGTAATTTTTTACAAATTGAAGGAGTTGAAGCCCTAAAAGGTGCAGAACATAAAATTCAGCCAGATCATACAGAGGTTGGTTCTTTAATAGGTCTTGCAGCAGTTACAAATAGTGAAATCACGATTGAAGGAGCAGGTGTTCATAACTTTCGATTAATTTTACATTTTTTTGAAAAACTAGGTGTAAAAGTAAAAGTTGATGGTGATAACTTAATTGTTCCAAAAAATCAGGAAATGGTGATTCAAGAGGAAGCCGATTCTTCTTTCTCGAAAATTGATGATGCTCCATGGCCAGGATTTCCTGCTGATTTAACCAGTATTATGACAATCGTAGCAACTCAGTGTAAGGGAACAGTTCTTATTTTTGAAAAGTTATTTGAAAGTCGGTTATTTTGGGTAGATCGTCTAATTTCAATGGGAGCAAAGATTATTCTTTGTGATCCTCATCGTGCTGTTGTGAATGGTCCAGCAAAACTTTTAGGAACAACTCTAAGCAGTCCTGATATTCGTGCAGGAATGGCTCTTTTGATTGCGGCACTTTGTGCTGATGGAGTGAGTGAAATTCATAATATCCAACAAATTGATCGTGGATATGAAGATATTGATATTCGTTTAAAGGCACTTGGAGCCGATATTCAAAGAGTTAAAGCCTAAGAGTATTCTATGTTTATTACATTTGAAGGAATTGATGGTTGTGGAAAAAGTTCACAATTAGAATTAGTCAAAGAGTGGTTTGCACAAAAAAAGATTGATTTTGTTGCTACAAGAGAACCAGGTGGAACAACAATAGGAAAAGGGATTCGTGAAGTGCTTCTTGATCCTGCAAATACAAGCTTTGTCTCTGAAGCTGAGCTATTGTTGTATCTTGCAGACCGAGTTCAACATATTCATGAATTTATCCAACCTGCTTTAGCTGCAAAAAAAGTTGTTTTATGTGACCGTTATCATGATGCAACTGTTGCTTATCAAGGAGGAGGACGACAACTTGATATTCAATGGACAGAAGTTTTAACAAAACGATTAATCTTGTCTCCTGATTTAACAATCTGGTTTGATGTTCCTGTTGAAGTTGGACAAAAGCGAATTCAAAAAAGAGAACAAGAAGCAGGAATTGAAAAAAATCGGCTTGATCTAGAAAATATTGCATTTCATCAACGTGTAGCTGATGCATATCAAACTATTTATCTACAAAACCCTCACCGTGTCGTTCGGATTGATGCACAAGGATCTTTAGAAGAGACTTTGCAGAATACAATTCAAGCACTTCAACAAAAGTTTTTCAAGTAAAGGTCATGCCCTTTTCTACTATTTATGGTCATGAAGCAGTTAAAGAGCTTTTATTAAAAACAATTAGAACCGAAAGAGTTCCATCTGCGTACCTATTTACAGGACGAGATGGAGTCGGAAAAAGTTTGTTAGCAAAAACATTTGCTCAACTTTTAAATTGTGAAAAGCAAATAATATGTCATGAATGTTCTAGTTGTCTGATGTTTGATCAAGAAAGTCATCCTGATTTCATTACTGTGAAAGCAAAGACAAATTTTATTAAAATTCAGCAAATTCATGATTTAATTGAAAAGCTCTCTTTAAAACCAAGCTATGCAAAAAAACGAGTTGTTTTAGTAAAAAATGCTCATTTTTTTAATCGTGAGTCAGCAAATGCTTTTCTCAAAACTTTAGAAGAACCGCCTCTTGATACACTTTTAATTTTAACTACGACAGATGAAGAACTGTTAATTGAAACAATTTTGTCACGTTGCCAAAAAGTTTCAATTTCTCCTTTGAAAAGTGAACATCTAGAATCTGTATTATTGCAATCGTATGAGATTCCATCTGATAAAATGGAATTTATTTTAAATTTTTCGAATGGAGCAATTCGAGAAAATTTAATTCATAAAGTAGATGAATTAAGTGATATTCGAGAACAAACAATTCACATTTTAGGAAACTTGAATACTTCATCTATGGTTGACCATTCAAATGTGATTGAACAGATTGTGAACAAAAGCCATCATTTATTTTTTATAGAATTTGCAAGTAGTTGGGTACATGATTTGCTTTTTCTTAAACAAAAGTCTGAAGAGTTTCTTTGGAATTCAGACATGCTTGAGATTTTAAAAAAGCAAGAGCCTCTTTTCTCTGAGGAACAATTGCAATGGATGTTTGGATTGATCCAAGAAACAGAAAAAGCTATTAAGTTATTTGCAGGAAAAATATTGGCTTTAGAAGGTTTGTTGATTCAGCTCAAGCAAGTGGCTCAAGGAAAAATTGTTGTGTAAAAATAAAGGTTATTAAAAATGAAAGTAGTACAAAAAATCATTTTCCTATTTCTAGTTTTTCTTTTTTTATCAAATCAAGGATTTGCTGAAGGAAATCGGTTTGAAAGAGAAAATTTGAAAAAACAAGCAAAGTGGGCATTTAAAAATCTATTGCAACATTGGCAAGAAAGGAAATTTTTTGAGCTTTATGATAAAGGCACAACAACAAGCCAGAAGTTAATTAATAAAGTTGATTTTGCAAATCGGATGTTAAAAATTAGCTGGAAGCCGACAATTGATCCAGATAAAATCAAAATTCAAAAAATCCAGATTCTTTATCGTAGTTATATTTTGTTAACATGCAAAATTACTTATGAGCATGCAATTAATTCTGAACGAACTGTAACTAAAGTAGAAAGTTTTCCTATTATATTTGAAAATAATGAATGGCGATTTAATTTAAAACAACTAATTCAGGTGCCATATTAAATATAAGTAGCTCAGGAGCTACTTATATTTAGCTTGCTTTGAGGATTTTCCAAGGTTTTTGGCGAATAATATCGTAAGTTGCAAATAGAGCTGTAGTCATACTAATCATGCCAATTACGATAAAACTAAATAAATTCATTCCCCACGAAAACTCCCAAATATTTGAAAATAGGAAATAGGAAAGAATCGAAGAAACAGCAACACTCAAAATGATTCCAAAAAAGGCCGCAAATAGTCCTAAAACTCCAAATTCAATAAGAATGATTTTTCGAATATCCTGAAAACTCGCCCCCAAAACTTTTAATAAATTGATTTCCCAATTTCTGGTTCGAGCTTCAGTTCGAGCAATCGAGTAAACAACAACTAATCCCGCAACAATTGAAAGATAAGCCATGCTTTGAATTGCCCAACTCATTCTTCCTGCAATATCTAATAATTTATCAACAATTTTAGATACATCAACCATAGAAACATTCGGGAATTGTTTCACAATACCATTTTGCAAAGCTCCTTTTCTTGATTTTTTTACCTTTGCAATACTCGCAAGAAAAGTTTGAGGTGCAGATTCTAAAACTCCAGTTTGGAAGAGAATAAAGAAATTAGGTTGAAAGCTATTCCAACGAACACTTCGAAAATTAACAATTTTTCCTTGAATAGAAATTCCTTGAACATCAAAGCTTAGAGTATCTCCTAGTTTTAATTTGAAACGTTTA
>JBNMNM010000158.1:0-6745 GCA_051275585.1 bacterium
ATGAGCTTATTCAATTAATTGAGTTAGGGAAGGTAAAATCACACATTGATAAACGTTATCAATTAGAGCAAATTGTTGAGGCTCATCACTATGTTGAAACAGGACGTAAAAAAGGAAATGTAGTTATAATTATGGAGACTTAAAAAATATACCTATCTAATAATTATATATTCTATTTGATAGGTTTTATTTGTTTTTTTATAAAAAACTTCACTGATAGATGTAATATTAGTTGTATAGGATTGGGTAAGATATATAATGAAAAATCCTTCATAGCTTTTGAACAACTAACAAAATCAATGATAAAGGAAATTTGAAAAAGTTAAATGGTGAAGTATATCAGAGAGTACATTTTCTGAAAATCTTAGGAATAATTTTTCTTACACAATTCTTTATTGTTTCAAGCCTTGATTAGACATCTGCTCAAGAAAGAGCAAAAGTCATTTGGTTAGTTTGGAATCAGCCGCCAAACTATTTTGCCCAAGGAAAATATAAAGGTAAAGGTATTGCTGGAAGTCTCAATAAAATCATACAGAGTCAAATTCCTAATTATCTTCATAACGATTTAAAAGTTAAAAACGGTTTCAATTCTGTTCTAGCAAAAATTAGGGATCATATTTTATTGGATTAATGAGTCTCAACAGTGAACCGCTCTGAGTTTTGGCGAATTTTGATTTTGAATAAAAAATACTTTATTGATGTTAGATATTCTATATGGTATGCAATTATACGATTATGATTCAAATCTCCAACTATTTGAGCATAAAAATTAAAGCATCGATTTAGATTTAAATATTTTAGTATTTGAAGTGAAATTTTCTAAAAATTAACAGGTGGATTCAACAACAACTGAAGACTTGTAATGTAAGGTTTGTTGTTAAAAACTTGTTTTAAGAATTTTAATTAACTCATGCGTATATACATATTTTCGATCCTCTTGTTTTTTCTGACAGCATGGAGTTCTTTTGATGTTGTCTATGCAGAAAAAAGTCAGTCTGTTTTAACAGCAAAGAGTGGAATTGTTGATCTTAGACATTCAAGTTTTAATGAAAAAGGAATCAAAAAACTTGATGGACAATGGGAATTCTATTGGAGCCAGTTATTAACACCATCTGATTTTTTAAAGAAAAACCCACCTCAAAAAACAGGTTTTTTTCATCTTCCAAATTCTTGGACAAAATTTCAAAAAAACGGAAAACCATTAAATCCTGATGGATATGCAACATTTCGACTTAGAATTAAAGGATTAAAATCAGGAGAAATCTACACTCTATATATTCCTGAAGCGTTAACTTCTTATCAGCTTTGGGTGAATGGAAAAATTCTTTCTAAAAATGGTGTCGTTTCAAAAAATTCAGATGAAGGCATCCCACAAAATTTTCCTACTACAAAATCGTTTGTCGCTCATGATAAAGATACAGAATTAGTATTACAGGTTTCTAATTTTGCAGGTGTTAGTGGAGGAATCCTAACTGGATATTTTATAGGAACCCACGAGCAAATTGAAAAGAAACGTTCTGCACAAATTGGATATGATGTATTTTTGTTTTGTGGGCTATTATTCACAGGCATTTATTATCTTGCGATTTTTCTGCGGATTAAAAAGGATTATTCTGCTTTATATTTTGCTCTATTTTCTTTTCTTTTTGCGTTGAGAGTCGCTCTCACAGGAGAAAGAATTTTTATTCTTCTTTTTCAGAATATACCGTGGGATCTAACAAAAAGAATAGAGTTGGTGAGTCTGTATTTCTCTATAATGTTGTGTCTCCTGTTTATTGAGTTTTTATATCGGGCTGAGTTTCCTAAAAAGCTACTCAGAGGAATTCAGATTTCGATACTATTATTTGTAATTACAGCCTTACTGCCATCAAATTTCTACCGCAGTGTTTTTGATATTTTTAAATTTCTATGTGTTATTTATGGAAGTTGCGTTTTGTTTGTTCTAACACGAGCTATTTTGAACAAACGTGAAAATGCCCTGTTGGTTTTAGGTGCTGTTATCTCTTTATTTACGGCTTTTATTTTGGATGATGCAGCAATGCAAGGATATATTCCTATGTTATGGGCATCTCCGCTTGGACTTTTTCTCTTTGTTTGTTGTCAGGCATTTGGTCTAGCGAATCGTATTAACAAAACATTTTCTAATGTTAGAGCATTAACAAAGGAACTCACATTAAAATCCCTTGAACTGGAAGAAAAAAATAAACGTTTGATCCAGATTGACCAATTAAAAGATGAATTTTTGGCCAATACATCTCATGAATTGCGAACACCATTAAATGGAATTATTGGTTTAAGTGAGTCATTGCTAGAGGGTACTGGTGGCAATTTAACTTCAGTTCAGGCAAAAAATCTGAACTTGATTACGTTGAGTGGTAGAAGGCTCTATAGTTTGATTAATGATATCCTTGATTTTTCTAAAATGAAAAATCAGGAACTGGATTTACAACTCAAATCGGTTGATTTGGAGAGTATGGTTAGTCTTACTTTTTCCTTAGTACAACCCTTGATGGGCACAAAACCAGTTACATTAGTCAATATGATTGATTCTAGTATTCCTTATGTACATGCAGATGAGAACCGACTTCAGCAAATCTTTTTCAATTTAATAGGAAATGCCATCAAGTTTACTCATGAAGGCAGTGTGACTATAACCGCAAAAATAGAAGAAAACGTAGTTGTAATCTCAATTGTAGATAGTGGAATTGGAATTCCTGAAGACAAGAAAAACAGTGTTTTTGAATCTTTTGAACAAGGTGATGGAGCAACAAGCCGAGATTATGGTGGCACTGGATTGGGGTTATCAGTAACTCGACAATTAGTAGAACTGCATGGTGGTAAAATTGATGTAGAAAGTGAAGTTGGAAAAGGTTCTTCTTTCTTTTTTAATTTGCCAATTTCAGAGGATCAAACTCTAAAAGAAATCCCAAAACAGAAAAATACTGGAGAGCTTCAACATTTATTGCAGAAAAATGAAAATCTTCTAGATTCTTTAGAAAAAAATACAACATTGGATATTCCAAAAATTTCTAAAGATGAAACAAAGTTAAAAACGATTTTAGTTGTTGATGATGAGCCTATTAATGTTCAGGTATTACAAAATATACTTGAATTAAAAAATTATCGAGTTCTTGTTGCACGAGATGGATTTCAAGCACTGCAAATTATTGAGGAAGAAACAGAAAAAGGAAATACTCTTGATTTAATTTTACTTGATTTAATGATGCCTCGAATGAGTGGTTATGAGGTCTGCCAGAAAATTCGCACAATGCGGGATTCTTCTGAAATGCCTGTTGTTATCTTAACTGCAAAAAATCAAGATTCTGATTTAATTCATGGTTTATCAAGTGGGGCAAATGACTATGTTTTAAAACCTTTTAATACTCAGGAATTGATTGCCCGAGTTGAGACTCATATTGAGTTGAAGATTACTCATGAGAAGTTAAAAGATTATAGTCGTAGTCTTGAAGAAAAAGTAGGCGAACGAACTCAAATATTAAAACAGAAAAACTTTGAACTTACAGAAACATTACAGATTTTAGAGATCGCTCAAAAACAATTGGTAGAGCAAGAAAAAATGGCTTCTCTTGGTGGTCTAGTCTCTGGCGTTGCCCATGAAATTAATACTCCATTAGGAATTAGTGTTACATCTGCCTCTCATCTTGAAGATAATCTTAATAAGATTTTTGATAGTTTTAAGATGGGAAAAATGACGAAAGCACAGTTAAGTCGGTTCATTGAAAATTCAATGACAGCAATTGCAATGGTAAGGTCTAATCTAGAAAAAACATCTCGATTGGTGCATAACTTTAAAAAAGTGGCTGTTGGACAGACTGTTGGTACAAAAAAACGTTTTTTTCTTAAGCAGTATTTGGAAGATTACTTAGTCTTGACACGATCAAAATTAAAACAGACTTCTCATCAAATAACCTTAAGTTGCTCAGAAGGTTTAGATAATTTAGAAATGGAAAGTTACCTTTCCATCATAGATCAAATTCTCACTAGTTTAGGAAAAAACAGTTTAATTCATGCTTGGGATGACGGTCAAATTGGGAATATGAAAATTGAAGTGGAACAAAAAGAAGATAAAGCTCTGATTACTTGTAGTGATGATGGAAAAGGAATCTCTAGTAAAAATCTAGACAAAGTTTTTGAACCTTTTTTCACGACTAAAAGAAATCAAGGAGGTGTTGGTTTAGGTCTTCATATTGTCTACAATTTAGTGACACAAAAACTGCAAGGAAACATCCATTGTAAAAGCGAAGAAGGAAAAGGAACCTCTTTTATTTTAGAACTTCCCTTAGTTGTAAGTGGTTAATTTTAGATTTGGTAAAAAATATGGAAAAAGCAATAACAATAAAAACTCCTAGTAATAGCTTAAATGATGTTTCTGTTAAAGCTATGGAGGATGAAAAATTAGAAGAATTTAAAAATCCAACTGAATTATATCAAGATTTAGGAATCTAAAAAAAGCTTTTGAAAAGAGAAATCACGTTATTACTATTCTTTATAAAAAATAAGAATGAATAAAGACCTTACCAATCCAAAAACTAGAGAAAAAATTCTTTCTGAAGATACTAAGAGACATCATTCTTTGTTGCGTCAGATATTTAAATTAGAAATGGATTACCGCTTTAATTATAAGCTTTCTACTAGAATTTCCTGAATTAGCTTATGAAGCTTTTCTGAAGTATAAGGCTTAAAAATCACTTTTTTGATTCCCCATTTTTGAAAATCTTCCCCAATTAATTCACGATTTCCTGTTGACAAAATAATTGGAATATCTTGACGAATCTCACGTAATTTTTTTGCTAAAATATCTCCATTCATTTCTGGCATATTATAATCTGTAATCACCAAATCAAAACAGTGTGGGGTTTTAGTAAAAATTTGTAATGCCATATAACTGTTTGTTGTGGATGTAACAAGATATCCTAAATTTTTAAGATTTTCTTCTCCAATTTCTACCATTACCTCTTCATCATCAATAAAAAGAATTTGTTGTAGCTTCTCCATCATAAGATCTCTTTGCTGAAATTGTTCATGATTTTTGAAAATTTTTTCTAAGTTTTCTTTTCTATAACCCAATAAAACGCAGTCTGACTACGTTTTATTTGCAGTTCAGCTACAGTAGCGTGTCCTGCATGAGATTAAGAACGCAATTTGGACAACGATTACAAAAATTGAGAAAATACAAAGGATTGACCCAAGCTCAGTTTTCTGAAGCAATGGGGATCTCCATTGAAATGGTTTCTAATATGGAGAGAGGAGTGAATGGTCCTTCTTTTGACACTTTAGAAAAAATCATACGTGTCTTGAAAATACCCATTCATGAACTTTTTTTATTTGAAGATTAAGGTTTATAATAAGGAAAAATAATGGAGGAAAATTTTTGTAGACTGGATAAGAATCTATTCTTTTCTGTTACAAAAAAAATATCTATTTCAGGTGTTTTTTGGATATAATATAAAAATATAGAGTATAATTACAGTATTTTATATTTCAGTTATAATGTTATTATGTATATATATAACTTACAGTCTATTGAGATTTAACAAAATGACTACATTTTTTGATGCACTTTCACGAGGAAACTCAAGCACTGCTGAGGCTTTAGAAATTTTTGATAACCTTGATCCTGTTGAAACTAATTTTATGCTGGGATCATGGAAAGGTTCAGGTTTTCCAACCAATCATTCATTGGATGGTTTACTAGAAGCCTATCATTGGAGAGGAAAGTATTTCAAATCTGAGGAAGAGGTTCATCCATTAGTCTTTTTATCAAGAACAGGCCGTAAATTAAGTGTGAATCCATCTTGGGTGATTCCTTTTGTAAATCTTATGAGTAGTGGCAAAGTTCCAAAATCGAAGTTCTTAGGAAAACTATTTCAAGTAAGTTCCCCACTGTTTGCAACAAAACATGGAGGAGCACGTCTAAGAATGACAAACTATCGAGGAAAAGAAAGTGCAACGATGATCTACAACAACCTTCCAATCAATGATATTTTCCGCAAAGTCGATGATAACACTGTACTTGGCGTGATGGATCTCAAAGGTTTGAAGGAACCATTCTTCTTTGTATTACAACATGACTAAAATAAGAATTAACAAAATACAGATTTAAATAAGGATAGATTCATGATGAATGAACACTGCAAATGCGAATGTGGCAAGTCTGAGATTACAGTTAGCAATACCTCTATTTTTCGTTTTATTTGCCATTGTAAGATCTGCCAATCAGTTTATCAAAAACCGTATGCTGATGTAACGGTAATGCTTGCAAGCAAGGTAGAACTACCAAAAAATCACAATATCCAATTCCAAAAACATCGACTACCACCAGCAATCCAAAGAGGAAAATGTCAATCTTGTGGAACTCCTGTAATAGGATTCTTGCGTTTAATGCCCTTCTTTAAATTAGCCTTTGTTCCCAGTGATAATTTTTCAAACAAAGCAACTTTACCTGATCCAAGTATCCATATTTTCTATGACCGAAGAACCGAAGATATTCAGGACAAACTTCCAAAATATAGCGGGTATTGGAAAAGCCAAGTTGCGATTAGTCAATGCCTTGTTGCATCATTTATTCAAGGAACAAGTAAAATATAAAAATAACATATAGGATTTTAAATCTTATTGTTAACAGAGCAATGTAATTTTGATTTATTGTTTGCTCTATTTGAAAAGCATCTTTTCCTAAGTCTTTCTAAAAATACTTGCCCTTACTTAATCTTGACTTTACTAT
>JBNMNM010000159.1:0-6670 GCA_051275585.1 bacterium
ATTAATGAAAAAAATTATCAATGCGATTGAAAATAAAAATGGAGTAGGCTTAGAGTTTGTAGCTCCTAATATACCAATTACAATTGCGACTAAATTGAGTATTAAAATAATAATAATATTTTTTTTACAAAAAATTGATTAATTTTAGACTGTTTTTAGGGGAATATTATTGCGGGATCAAAGTCATCACCAAAAACAAAATAGGAACCAGAAACTTCAAAAGAGAATAGGTAAATGAAGTTTTAGTTCTATTTTAGAATATTTGAAATTATTGATTTTCTTATGAGTATAAGTGAATTGGAAGGTATTTTGAAAAATGCAAAAAATCTTTATCTGTAGTAAAAATTCCAAGATTACGGTTTGAAGCAACAGCACATATTAAAAAATCTGTGTTTGATCCTTGAACTCCTTTTGAGCGACACAGGTTATAAAACTGTGCTGCAACAGTATAATCTTCCTCATTTAGTGGAAGGTCTGGAAAACTATTTAAATGATTTTTTAATTTTTGAAACTGGATTTCATGTCGTACACCTGAAAGAATTTCTTGGCGTATTGCTCCAATCATTTGAACTCGAAAATCCATAATTAAATTTTTTAGCTCAACAACAATATTTTCAGAAGGATTACTACCATGTCTTAAAGCAAGAGACCATATACAGGTATCAACAATGATTTTCATTTTTTCGCTCGTTGTTTTTTGTAATTTTGGTTCTCTTCATAATCAATAGTACCAAATATATCAATCACCTCTATTTGTTTTAGGTGTTGATTATATTCAATTAATGCTTGAGTAACAGCTTCTTTTTTTGTTCGGTGACCACCAAGCAATACTGCTGTTTTGATTAGGTTGTCATCAATTTGTAAGTTCGTTGCCATAAGTACCTCCTTGTTGCACATACTCTGACACACTCTTTTGTGTGAGTGCAATGTGCAAGTTCGAGTAAAGAGGCATTAGTTCTGAACTTGTGGCCTTTCTTTTTTTAATAAAGATTATTCAAAAATACCCCAAACCTTAGTTGTTCCGTCCTCTGATGAAGAGTAGAGGAATTTTTCATCGGAAGAAAAAATAAGGTTCGTGATTCTATCACAATGAGCATTGATTGTTACTAATAGCTGAGATGTTTCTATGTTCCAAAAGAAAATTTGACCATCAAAATTACTTGCAACAAGAAGTTTTCCATTTGGAGAAAATGCAACAGTCTGAAGTGATGATTTTTCATTATTAATGGTTAGCGTTGTGATGACTTCTTTTTTCTCGATATTCCATACATCAACTAAGCCTTGAGTTGCTGAAACTGCAATCATTGTTTCATCAGAAGAAAATGCAGTTTTGTTATATTTTACAGGATATTTGAAGTTTTTTCTCTGAAGTTCTAATCTGATAGAAGTACAAAATTTTGGAGCCTGCCACAATTGGATAAAACCCTCGTATGAAGTGCTTGCTAACAGATTTCCACTAGGAGAAAAGTTGATATGCTCAAGTTCTTTTCCACCTGTAATATTTTTAAGAGCGGTCTTTCTTCCTTTTTTCCAAATCTTGATTGTCTGTGACGGCTGAGTCATTATTTTATAGACGTTTACAAGAGTTGCAAAAAATTCTTCATCTTCACTAAGAGTAAGACCTCGAATCGTACTAGAGCTTGCAGTAGAAAGAAATTCTAGCTCTTCTTCTCCATTTTTAGTTTTAAAATTAAAAACCTTATTTCCGTCATAACCTTGATCTGTACTTAGATATATTCTTTCTCCATCAGATGATAAGGTTAGAGCATCAACAGTGAGTGGATTATAAATACGTACTTCTTTTGTATTTAAATCTAGAGTTTTTACTCCATCATTTGTACCTAAAGCCAATAAGTTATTGTCATTTGATAATCCCATTCCTTGAACGGTGGAAGCAAAGTTCATCAGACAATACTCTCTTTCCCAACGTTCTACATTCCAAACTTGTAACGTAATATGATATCGACGCTCACTATAAGACTGGTTTGATGTGCAAATCAGCAAAGATTTGCCATCAGGAGAAAAGTTTAGCGAACAAATACAAAAGTCTTTTTGTAGAGAACTATCTTCATGAATGCTTAAATCTTCTTGTGTTAAATTTTTAGTAACTTGCCAGTTGCTGGTATCAAAGATTGAAATATTAGCTTTGCCTTGCCTACCATTCCCAGATGCAAAAAGTTTGTTATCAGAAGAAAAATTGGTACATTTGATATCCCCATATTCAGCCAAACTCTTTGAAACAGGATGGTTTACTATACCATCAATAGAATAAACTTGAAGATTATTTCCATCAGTTTGATAAGCAAGAAGATACAGATTATCAGGAGAAAATTGGAGAGTCTTAGTATAATATCCGCTGAATTCTAGTAATTTTTTTCCTTGAATTGACCAAATATAAACATAGTAATCATCTAGCGTAGCTATTTTTTGACCATCAGAAGACCACGACAATACAGTAGGCCCCATAGGACAATCTTCTTTATGTTTGCATGAAAAAATTTCTTTTCCATCTTCTACAGAGTAAACTCGTAGCTTTAGATCTCTACCTACAGAAGCAATCAATTTTCCATCAAAAGAAAACTCTAAACTTGCAATAGGAAATACTTGTTTTCCGTTATCTCCTCCAAGGTGCTGGCCAAGCTTTGTGACTACACTGCCATTTTCTACAGATAAAATTACGGTTTCAATATTTTTAATAACAAGAGCAATCTTTTTTTTATCTTGAGAAATAAATAAATTCGTAACATTTCCCGAATAAAGAGTCCTATATTCTTCCGTTTTTAGATCCTGAGTAAAAACTCCAGATGTGGTGCAAAAAACAAGTAAAGTATCACTAATCCATTTGGCTCCAGTTAATTCTCCATAACCAATTTGTTTTAGTGCTTTTAATTCTGAGACTGTTTCTATTGAGATTACTTTTTCTATTTCTGGAAGAGAGAAAGTTTCCTTTTCTATCATTTTTATGATTGAAGTCATCTTGTTTTATTAAGTTCTTTAGAGTGCTTTTAAATATTAAATGAGTATTGTTTGCTTTAAATTGTTCTACTGTTATCAGTAAAGACTTCTTATTTAGGTGTTTCAGAAAGAGTAATAAAGGATATTTTTTGATTTGTAGATTGTCTCAAATAAGAAAAACATTTTCTTATTAAGTTGTTTTTTTTAAAAAGCTAAATTAAAAACAAGGAGTTGAAGAGCATTCCTAATTGAGTGTTATAAAAATATTGGAAAAAAAATAGCATTGATGTACTCAAAATATTCAATGCTATTTTCTAATACTAGACCCAAGAATAGAAACTATCATGGCTATAGAAAGACTTGTAGGACTCTATGTTAAAGATGATGAACTCTATCAAAAATATCGTGAGGCAATGTCTCCAATTCTAGAAACTTTTGGTGGTGGATTTGGTTATGATTTTAAAATTGCAGAAGTTCTAAAAAGCGAAGTGGATGCACCAATCAATCGTGTTTTCACGATCTTTTTTGAAAATGAAGATGCAATGAATTCCTTTTTTAGTAATGAAAAATATTTGGAAGTTAAAAAGCAATATTTTGAAGTCTCTGTTTCATCAGTTACTGAAATTGCAAGATATGAAAAGTTTGTTTAATTTGTATTTTGCTTTGATTTAGTCACGTTCAGAAAGATTTTCTTGCTCAATTTCTGAGCCTTCTAATGCATAAAACTCAATACGAAATTTGGTGTCATTAGTAAGAAATTCAACTTTATGCCAATATTGAGGCGGTGAAACGGCAGTTTCACCTGCTTGAATGATAATTTCCTTTTCAACTTCTCCTTTTCGATCAATAAATCCAAAAAACTTCAAAGTTCCTGATACTACACAAATTTGCCCATAAACACCTGCTCTTGTATTGTGCATATGCAAGAACATTTTTGGAACATTTTCCTTATCAAAAATTTTGGTAGACTTGTAATTAACATAATCTTCTGGAATTTGTGACATTTGTAAGCTCCCACTAATTAAGTTCTAAAGATGCTATGCAGTTTATCCTAGACAAATCGGATTCGTCACAAATTATGTAAATTGAGTGGATAAGTACAATTAATAGAGTGTACTCTTTCCCTTCCAAAAGTTATTTCTAATGTTAGAACCTCTAAACAAACATTCTCGCTTTTTTCTTATTTTCCATATATGTAGATTGATATGTATCAGCTCTCTAATTGATTATAGCTTAGTCAGCTTATTACTAAATATTTTTGTGTGAGCATCAGATGACTACAACATTAAATTGGCTGGGCTCTGTATTAGTCTAATAGTTCCAATCGCACTTACGATGCTTACAAAAGCGGCAAAGTCATCAGCAGAAGTACGAGACGGCAAGGCGTGGCTAGAATATGGAAGAACATTCAAAATATTTTCATTTGTATTGGCTCTGATTCCTTGCGAACTCTCAATCCTTTGTTTTTTTGTAGATGCAAATGATAGATTTGCTATTTTAATGATGATCCTTCTTTTTGGAGTGTTGAGTATTCCATTATTTATAGAAGCATTTTTTGTAAAAATTGCCTTCGATGATTCTACAGTATATTGCTATTCATCGTGGAGATCTTCTAGACAGATAAAATTTTGTGATATTGGAGAACCAGAATTTTCAGAATCACTTCAATGGTGGGTAATTCCAACCAAGACTCAAGGAAAAATTAGAATTCAGCCGTTTATCTCAGGAGCACCTGAATTATTAAAAAAATTAGAAAAATCTAAAAAGTAACATTTTTTCACTAAAATTTTTTTCTCCAAATATGTAACCACAATAAAATAGGCTTTTATGAAGATTAAAGATTTTTTGAACTTTCGTCTGATGATTACACCTTTTGTTATTAGAGGCATTTATATAGTAGCAACATTGGGAGCGATCGTATTTGCAATTGCCTTGCTTGCTGGTGTTTCATTAGATAATTTGGGACTTCCCGAATTGTTTACCCGATCGCCTAGAGTGTCAGGTGGTATTTTACTTGTGTTTGGCCCCTTGATTATACGGATGGGTTGTGAAACGGCGATTGTATTTTTCAGGATTGGAGATAAATTTTTTATGATGGAAAAACGTCTTGGAAAATCTATGTTTCTGAAGTTCTAAGAGTTTAGATATTATTGTGAAACAATCCCAGCAAAAGAAAATTGGAAAATTGTAATTTTTGTGAATGAGAAATTCCCTTTTTAGTCTGCTCTATGCGAAGTAACCTTCGCATTGTAAATTATATGGTTGTGATTTCTACATTTTTTCTTGAATGAATACTTAAGATTGTTAGTGTTGTGACTGCACAAACTAAAAAACCAATGATTAACGGCTGAACTGTGCCATTGTAATATTGTCCAATTGTTCCACCGATGATTACAGATATGAGCGTTTGAATCGAACTAATGACTGAATTAGCAACTCCAGCAATATGACCTAAAGGCTGTACTGCAAGTGTATTGAAGTTTCCAAAAAGAATTCCAAAACAAAAGAATATGATTGCAAAATATGTCATTAAAATAATCAGGTTTGGATGCCCTGAAACACTTTGAGCATAAAAAAAGAATAAGAATGATATTACTGAGAGAACAGATAAAGAAGCTATGCAAAGTATTTCCATACTAAACTTCATCACAAGTCTAGAATTTACGAAAGATGAAAGTCCAATTGCAAGAGCTAACCCACCAAAGTAAAGAGAAAATGATTCTCCAAGTTTATATTGAACTTGTAGAATTTGTTGAGCTGAACTTAAATATCCAACAAAAGATCCAAAGATAATTCCTGCTGCAAGTGTATAAGTTCTAGATATTGGGTGTTTTAATGTTTCTTTGATTCCTGCAAAAATTACGGAAACCGAAAATTTAAGACGTTTCTCTTTTGCTAAGGTTTCAGGTTGACGAGAATACAACCACAACAAAGAAACTAATCCCACAATTAAAAAGAATCCAAAAATAGACCTCCAACTAGAAAAAGTTAGAATTGCTTGCCGCTCCACAAAATCTAGTATAATCTAAACTATGTGGTAATTTCGCTCTCTGTTAATGCCGATTTCTCGTATGTAACTAGAGTCCTAGATGTGCGGTCACTCCCTGATTGCTGGAGCTAAATCATCTTTTGTCCGTAAGTCTATTAAGTAAGATCTTCTTCACATGCCTGTAAGACATGTGAAGGGCAATTTCAGTATCATCGCCTCTTTCTCGAATATTAACGGCAGAGTTAGTATCTGCGTGTCCAACCTCCCCATTTACATGGTAAAATTTATCTCCCACTCTCCTTCCTTCCAGACGATGAGTGTTTGAGTCCACTTGTGAGGTAAAAGATGCATTGACTAATCTCAGAAACGAACCTCGTCTCTTACACACTGAGTCTAGAGCCTCTTGTAGCGAGCCTTTTGCCCACCCTGATAAAATACGATTAACTTTCTTCCCTTTATCCTTTGAACCTATTGCTCTAGCAAGATCCTCTGCTCTGATTTCTTCAGCAATATCCACAATCTGGTGAACTGCTTTGAATGCAAGGTCTCGAACCAATAACTTCTTTCTTCTATTTATCTTCTCTAGGTTCTTTCGACCTAGATTGAACTTTTCAATATTTTTAGCTTTATGTGGTTTCTGTTCTGCCAGCTTGTATAAACGATTTCGAGCTTTCCCACGCTTATTCACTTTCTCAGAATATTCCGTGAGAGTCGTTCCAAAGTTTT
>JBNMNM010000160.1:0-6666 GCA_051275585.1 bacterium
ATATCTTATGCAGATAAATATATCTCATAGATTCCTCATTCATTGTAAGATAGAATACTTCTTTAATTTCAACATTAATCTTAAAAATAAGATTTACATTATTTGTAATTAAATAATCATAAAGATGCTTGCTTATATAAAAGACCATTTCAGAGAAAGTATTCTTTATCAAGTCACTTTCTATACCTTTTTACTTAGTACTATTGTAATTATATCAATTACATCACTTAAATTTTATTTTGCTTATCAAGCAGAGATAAAGCAACTTCAATATAAATTAGATGAGATAAAAAATATCTATTCTAGCAGGTTAGAGAAAAGTATTTGGGATCGTGATATAAAAGAGATGAATACTCAACTTCGTGGAATATTAAAAATATCAAATATCATTTATATTAAAGTCAAAGTTAACAAAGGAAGGAGTTTTATTTTTGGAGAAAAACCTCAGAGCGATTTTATCACAACAACGTTTCCTCTTTACTACACATATAAGAATAAAAGGTCTGTGATTGCTTTTTGCACTATTATTTCCAGTACAAAAAAACTTAAAAGGCAGGTTCAACGATATTCATTTATTATGGTTATTGCTGAATCCCTTAAAGCAATCCTTATTTCAATTTTTGCAGTTTTTATTTTCCAAATCTTAGTAACTAACCGTTTAAAATATTTATCCAAATATATTGAAAATATTGTTGGTATTAGCAATATCACACTTCATTATCCTCCTCAAAAAGATGAAATTAGTAGGGTTCGATTTGCAGTAAAAAACATTCATACTTCTTACAAAAACATTCAGTTAGTGATGAGGAATCAAGATGTTCAATTAAAAACATCCACTCAAATACTAAATCAGCAAATCAAAGAAAAACATCACATTGAGGAAAAACTACGAACAAGTCAGAAAACTTTTGCCACTATTTTAGAGGGTGTTGATGATGGAATCATTACCTTAGATAAAAAGGGTCTCATTTTATCTGTGAATTATGCCATTCAAAATATTTTTGAATATAAACAACACGAGTTAATTCACAAAGAAGTTGATCTCATTATTCCAAACTTCCACTTCATAAAAGGCCGAGAAGTAAAAGGAATCAAAAAAACAAAAGATGACTTATTTCTTGAGATCACAATAAATCACCTTGATTCATTTTCAATTCTCATTATTCGAGATATTACTCAAAGAAAGAAAACAGAAGCAGAATTATTAGAATACCACAAAAATTTAACTTTAATGGTTGATGAAAAAACTCATGAACTTAAAAAAGCAAAAGAAGCCGCAGAACAAGCAAATCAGGCAAAGAGCACATTCATTTCAAATATTAGTCATGAACTTCGAACTCCAATGCATGCAATTATGGGCTTCACCAGTCTTATAGAAAAACAGTTAAAAAAAGAAGATACTACAAATAAAGAAGATCTTACTAATTACAATGATAAAGTTAAAAATGCTTCTACCCACTTAATGTCATTGCTCCGTGATTTAATTGAATTATCAAATTTTGAATCAAATACAACAATTTATTCTTTTGAAAAAAACTCTGTTCATCGTTGTATTCAATCTGCGATTCTCAATGCAGAAAAAAACTTCTCAAATTGGCAACCAAATATTCAATTACAATTGAATAGCAAAAATTTGATTGGAATGTTTGATTATTCTTGTATAAATATTGTTTGTTTTCATATTATATCAAATGCAATCCAATTTTCTTCATACCAATCAAACATTAAAATATCCATCAAGGATACAACAATTATCAAACAAGATGATGCTTTTCTTATTGAAATAATTGATGAAGGTCCTGGAGTTCCAGAAGCTGAATTTGAACTTGTTTTTGAAAAATTTTCAGAAGGCAGTTCGACAAAAACAAGTGCTGGTGGAAGAGGGATTGGGTTAGCCTTGTGTAAGGAAATTATATCCTTTCATAAAGGAAAAATAGGCATTAGAAATAACCTGAATAAAGGGGCAACATTTTTCTTTACACTGCCTAAAAGCCGTGAAACTATTTAAAAACCTTATAATGCTGGTAAAACTATATAAGATACAATACTCTCCGCAACCAAAACAAGATAACTAACTAACCAAAAAGGGACTATGAAAGGGTTATTACTTAGTACTTTTTGTGCTTTCTTCATTGTGAGTTGTGCCTCAATTGGAGACTTAAAAAGCCTTAAAGAGTCAATTAAAAATGACATTAAACAAGGGCAAGCTCAAGCCGTAAGAAATTCTCAGCAAGTACGATTTCTACAAACAAATCTTAAAAAAATTGACCAAACAGTTAATAGTAACTCAGCTAAGTCAGACTCTGTTGCTCAAAATATTTTAGCGCTAGAAACAAAAATCAAAGAGCTAAATGTTTTAGTAAAACACATGAAAAAAGAGAAAGGACAGCAACGTGGAGATAAGTGGGGTACTCAAAGACCAAATAAGCCTAAAAAAGGTTGGGGTACTGGCTCATCATCAAATAGAGATGATAATTGGGGTAAAAGAAAAAATAATCAGGGCAAACAAAATCAAACAAACACAAACAATAGTTGGCGATGACAAAAAACACTGATTTTACACCATTAAATATTGCAATACTTACTGTTTCAGATAGTCGTACTGAAGAAACTGATAAATCAGGACAATATTTAGTATCTGCACTGTCTGAGGCAGGACACACTTTATCTGATAAAAAAATTGTTCCTGATGATATCTACAAAATCCGAGCAATCGTATCTCAATGGATTGCTGAAGAAAAAACTCAGGTTATTATTGCTACTGGTGGTACAGGTGTGACTGGAAGAGATGGTACTCCTGAAGCTCTTCAGCCTCTTTTTGATAAAACATTAAGTGGCTTTGGAGAACTTTTTCGAATGATTTCTTATGAAGAAATTAAAACCTCTACAATTCAATCAAGAGCAGTTGCTGGTGTTGCTAATGGAACTTATATTTTTGCTCTTCCTGGATCAACGGGAGCATGTCGTACAGGCTGGGAAAAAATATTAGGTGCTCAGTTGGATAACCGACATCGCCCTTGTAATTTTGCAGAACTTATTCCTCGATTACTTGAAACCTAAATCATAAGCTCAATGACAAACCCCCTTGACCATACAATATCGATTCAAGATATTCAGGCAGCTCGAACTCGAATCCAAAATAATATCTTACTTTCTCCTTGCAACTATTCTCACAAAATTAGTTTGCTCACAGAATGTGATGTTTTCTTAAAATTAGAAAATATGCAGATGACTGGAGCCTACAAGCAACGAGGAGCTTTAAATAAAATATTACAACTTACAGAGGAAGAGAAACAGGCTGGTGTAATTACATCTTCTGCTGGAAATCATGCTCAAGGGGTTGCTTATGCGGCTCAATGTAATAATATCAAAGCTACAATTGTAATGGCAGAAACGACTCCGTTTTCTAAAGTTCAGGAAACAGCTAAGTTTGGTGCCAATATTATTCTTCATGGAAATAGCTATGATGAAGCCTATCAAAAAGCACGACAAATTCAAAAAGAACAAGGATTAACATTTATCCATGCATTTGATGATTTAGACGTAATTGCGGGGCAAGGAACAATTGGATTAGAGCTTCTAGAACAAAACCCTTTTCTTGAAGTAATTTTGGTTCCTATTGGTGGTGGAGGTTTAATTTCTGGGTTAGCTACAGCAATTAAATCAGTAAATCCAAAAATCAAAATTATTGGTGTAGAAACAGATGTTATGCCTGCAATGCAAAAAAGTATTCAAAATAAAAAAATCACAGCGATTCCCGCAAAAACAACTATTGCTGAAGGAATTGCCGTTGCACAAGTAGGAAGTAATACTTACCCCATTGTTCAAAAATACGTTGATGATATTATTACAGTTTCTGAAGAAGAAATTGCAAATGCAATCATGGTTTTACTAGATAAAGAAAAAATATTAGTTGAAGGTGCTGGTGCTGTAGGAGTTGCTGCTTTATTAAATCAAAAAGTGGCTAATATTGAAGGAAAAAAAGTAGGTGTTATTATTACAGGTGGGAACATTGATATGACAATGCTTGCTCGTGTAATTGAACGAGGTCTAGCAAAAGAAGATCGTCTTGCAAATTTTCGAGTTTTGGTTCCAGATCGTCCAGGAATTTTAGCAGAATTATCAAATATTATTGCTAATCAAAAAGCGAATATTATGCAAATTTCTCATCATCGTCACTTTACACAAAATGACTTAGGTGAAGCAGAAGTTGAATTCACTTTAGAAACAAAAGGACATCAACATGTACAAGAAATAAGAAAAAGTCTTGTTGCATCAGGATTTATTGTTCATCAACAAAAATAATATTTTATTGCCGTGGGAACTTGAGACTAAATTGAGTTCCTTCCCCTAACTTACTTTCACATTGAATACCCCCATGTAACTGATATTTAACTAAATTATATACAATATGAAGCCCTAATCCACTTCCTCCACTCCCTCGTTTTGTAGTAAAAAAAGGATCGAAAATTCGAGGTAATACATCATAAGGAATTCCACTTCCATTGTCAGAGAAAATAAAACTAACCTCATTACTTTCTAAAACCTCTATCTCTATTTTTATCTTCCCTTCCTTTTGAGATTCATAAGCATGTATAATTGCATTAATTAGCAAATTAGTTACAATTTGTGAAAACACTCCAGGATAACTATTTATCCACACATCTGAGTTACAAATTACCTCAACTTTATGTTTTCCTTGTTTTAACTTTGGATAGAGACTTAATAAAATATCATTTAGATAATCTTTTAAATTAAACTCTCTCATAATATCAATAGATTGATCTGTAGAAAGTTTTTTAAAACTTTTTATTAGTTCTGATGATCGTTGTAAATTACCCATTAAAATTGTAGATAACTCTCTACTTATTCCTATAAAATTTTCAAAATGATTTTGGGTCATTTCATTTTTTTCGTATAAATCACCTAAATGATTAATTTCTTTTAAAAGATGAGATGATGAAGATACTCCAATTCCAACAGGAGTATTTATTTCATGAGAAATTCCCGCTACAAGACTTCCAAGACTTGCTATTTTCTCTGAAAGAACAAGCTGTTCCTGTGCAGATTGAAGATCAAGTAAAGCCTGATTTAATTTCTCAGTTCTTTGTTCTACTCTCTTCTCCAATTCATTATTTAGTTTACGAATTTCTTGTTCCGCTTTTTTTCGGTTTTCAACTTCATGGATTAAGTGTTGATTGCTTTCTAGAAGTTCAAATCGGGTTTCTGCTAATTGTCGATTAGTTTCTTCAAAGTGTTTTGCTTTATTTGTGGTCATCACTAATTTTTCACAAAGTGCCATTGCAAAAATTCGATATAATGCATCTCCAAAACGATTTGTAGTAAAGTTTTTTGGAAAACTACCAATATATTTTGCATGAATGGAAAATACCTCTACATTTGAAACCGCAATAACTTGTGCTGATGTTGGTTTATTTTGAATAACGCTCATCTCTCCTATCACATCACCTTGCCTTGATAATGTTAAAATCAATTCATGACTTGCATAAACTCCAATTGTTCCTTCAACTAGAAAAAATACTTTACGATTAATTTTTCCTTCTGTGAGCAAATTTTCCCCCGCCTGAAAATACTTGAGTTCACAAAATGGCAATAACTGTATAAATACTTCTTCTGGAAGATGCTTAAAAATACGGGATTTCCTTAAATACTCTAAAATGTTTTTATTAGGACAGTTAGTTAATTCATTACTCATAATTTCTTATGGATAGAGTATTACAATTAGACTCTAAGATTACAGTCATCAATAATATTGAATTGATTATTGCATAAAGATTTATTATCTATATATAGAATTACTCTTACTCTAAAAATCTTTTTTTTTGAAGGGATGATTTTACAAAGTAGTCACTATTCCAGCCATCGAAACTTATATTAATTTGAGCAAACACATTATTATGTCTGATAAAATAATTCAGTTTTCAAGCTTCCATCCTCTTGAATTTCAAGAAAGTCTTTCTCCTGAAGAATTAGAACTATTCCAAGGAGCTTTTCATCGAATTCTATTTTTTGTTAGTTCTGCGGATAACTACAAATCATTTCTTGAAGATAGAGCAATTAAAAAAGCATTTCAAGAATTAGAGGAAACTTATGGTGAAGCTGTGTCTCACATTTGGAATTTAAATAGTGATATACAATCAGCTTTATTTCAAGAAACAATTACAATGAGTCAAGAAGTCATTGAACAAAAATTAAATGGAATTAGTATTGTACTTCAAAAACTTCCAAATGATTTTTTAGAGAATTTCAAAACATTTTTACTTAGCCAATGTTTAGAAGTAGCAAAAGCATCAAGAGAGGAATTTTTAACTGGAGCGCGTGTTTCAAAGGAAGAGCAATTTATGACAAAAAAAATCATTCAAATATTAGAGATTACTCCTACAACGGAACAACTACAATATTTGTAAAAAAAAAGCCTTTCAAATGAAAGGCTTTTTATACTGTCTATAAACCTAATTTTTCTGCAACAAAATCAATATCCTTATCACCTCGACCACTTAAGTTAACAAGGATTGTTTGGTCAGAATCTAACTCTGTTGCAAGCTTCATTGCCTGTGCAACAGCATGAGCACTTTCTAAAGCAGGAATAATTCCCTCAACTCTAGATAGAGCCATAAATGCATCTAAACATTCTTGATCTGTGAT
>JBNMNM010000161.1:0-6658 GCA_051275585.1 bacterium
TTTCTTTCAGGACTTCCTAAAAATCTAATTTATTCTAAAATTGGTTTAGGTGATATTGAAAATACAGCACTAATTCTCTTTACTAGTGGTAGTGAGAGTGAACCAAAGGCTGTGGAGTTAAGTCATAAAAATATTAGTTCAAATGTAATTGGAGCACAAGAAAGCTTTCAACTTAAAAGTGATGACTCTATTCTTGCGATTCTTCCTCTGTTTCATGTCTTTGGACAAACTACAACAGTATGGTTGCCTTTCTATTCTGGTTTACAAATTACGACCTATTCTAATCCACTTCATGCAAAAACAATTGTAAGAATTATTCGAGAAGTAAAGCCTGCCTTAATTACTGCAACACCTGCATTTTTTATGAGTTATTTAAGAGCTTCTAAAAAAGGTGATTTTTCTTCTGTTCGGCTTGCAATTGTTGGAGCAGATAAAACTCCCACATGGTTAAGAGAACATTATCAGGAGCAACATCAAGTTCACTTATATGATGGTTATGGAACAACAGAAACCAGCCCTGTAATTTCTGCAAATACTCCACTGAATCATCGAGAAGGAAGTGTTGGTAAGCCTTTTCCTGATGTTCGAGTGAAAATTGTTCATATTCATACCGAAGAAGAAGTTACAAGTGGTCAAGAAGGGAAAATTTTAGTAAAGGGTGACTTGGTTATGAAAGGCTATTATGGTGACTTTGAGCAAACCAATCTTCGTATCCATAATGGGTGGTATGAAACTGGTGATATTGGAAAGTTTGATGAAAATGGTTTTTTGTGGCATTGTGGTCGGCTAAAGAGGTTTGTAAAAATTGCGGGTGAAATGGTTTCTTTAGTTACAATTGAAAGTCATTTAGAGGCTTTTTTGCCAGATGATACTGAGTGTTGTGTTGTTGATATTCCTGATCCAAAAAGAGGAGCAAAAATTATTGTTGTTCTTACAAAAGAAATTAATCAACAAATGATCACAGAACAGCTATCAAAGCATCTGCCAAATATTGCAATACCAAAAACCTTTCTTACTCTTCCAGAATTACCAAAAGCCTCAAGTGGAAAAATGGATTTTCGTAAGGTTGCTGAAATTGTACAGGAAAAACTTAAACTTGGATGAATTCAATAATAAAAGGGATGATCAATGATTATTAGTTTTGTTCAAACAAAAGGAGGCACAGGAAAAAGTACTTTAGCAATGAATATTACTTTTTCGAAGGCTGTTACAAATAATTTCAAATCTGTTGCTTTGGTTGAGTTAGATGCTCAAGGAACATTAAAGACATGGTGGAAAGAACGAATAGAAGAGGGACGAAAACCTCATAAAGTTTCTTTTTATCATATATCAAGTACAAATAAGGAAGAATTTCAAAAGGAAATTCAGGCAATTGCTCAACATAATGAATTGATTATTATGGATGTTCCAGGAGAAAGTACTGGAAAGTTACATACTCAATTTGCATGTGCTTCTTCTGATTTAGTTTTGATTCCTATGAGAACCTCTACTAATGATGAATCTGCATTTGCTAATAACTTGCTTCCTATGATCAAAGAAATTATTCGGATTGATCATCAAAAAGATCATAAATTCCAAGTAATTCCTACATTTGTACATCCTCAATCAAACCGAATGAATATTGTTAACTATTTTAATGATATTTTACCTGAAGAAGTTGAGTGTTTAAATGTGGTTTATCCTCAACGATCTATTTATGAGAATTATAATCGTGAAGGAATGCATTTATTAGATTATTATGATTCAGTAAAAAATAATAAACGCCTTTTACAACAAGCAACAAAAGCTGTTGAAGATGTAGAAATTATTACAAATACAATTTTACAATCTTTGGAGGGGTAACTAATGGCTGTACCTAGAAAAAAACGTAAACTTGATCAAGTTAGTGCTACTTCAGAAAAAACATCTTCTAGCAAAAAGGTAAAATCAGAAGGGAAAGATCCTTCTCGGGCTACAGTTAGGCATTCTAGAGAAAAATTAGATAAAGCTTTTGAAGTAATTGATGATTTAGAAAAAATTTATAAAAAAGATGTAGCTCAAGAACAAAAATTTTATAAAAAGAAACCACGAGGATTCCATTTTAGTTTTTCTCTTGATGCGGTTTTACATCATTCATTAAGTAAACCTGAAAAAGAACCTGTTTTTCAGATCCAATTTACACTTCCATTTCTTTCTGAAATTCCTATTATTGGTGGAATTGCTCATAAAGTTTTGAAAAAAATTAAACCATTTAAAAATCTTCCTCATTTTTAACGGCACATTAAAAATGGTGAAATATTGATATTTAAGATTAAGATAAATAATGGAATATGTTGAACCTCCAAATTGATGAAGAATTATCCATACACATTATTGGAGGTGATAAAAGAGAACTATTTGAAGTAGAACTTCTTTTACAGTCCAAAGATATTCCTTATTTAGCTGATTTTTTTTCTTTTCCTTATGAGCTGATTATAGAGCAATCTTTTTCTAACACAGCTCAACAGGAAATTAAGTCCTACTTTGAAGAAAATCAAAACTTTCCCCCTAAAGAAAATACTCCTTCAACAACATTTGTTTTACCTCAACTTCTCTGGCTTCCTTTAGTTGTACTTTTCTTTTTCCATAAAGCTCTTGCAGAACAATATAGTGGTGGAATTTGGATTGAGAATGGAATTGTACATGCTCAAAAGATTTTACAAGGAGAGTGGGCTAGAACTTTCACAGGACTAACTCTTCATGCTGATGATGCTCATCTGTTTGGAAATATTTTTGTTTTGTGGCTTTTTGTGCATGGAGTAAGTCAAAAAGTTGGAGTTGGATTTGCTTGGTTATTGACCTTAGTAACAGGAGCATTGGGAAATTATTTTAATGTGCTTTTTTACCAAGATCATCGATCTTTAGGTGCATCTACGGCCGTATTTTCTGCTCTTGGATTGGTTGCAGGCTTGAGAGTAAAAGATTTTTGGACTAGTTCTAGAAAAAGTATGCTCTTTGTTCCTATTATTGGAGCAATTGCACTTTTTTCAATGCTTGGAGTTGATGTAAGTACTGATGTAATGGCTCATTTTTTTGGATTAATCGCAGGATTAATTGGTGGGGTTTGTTGTATGTTCTTTGGAGAAAAAAGAATTGCAAATCATTATCAATTACAACTCTTTTTTTATGCTTGTTTTAGTGCTCTTATTTTTTTGACGTGGAAATTTCAACTTGATTGAGGTTAGTTTTTCTTCATGTATTCAAGAAAAGCAACACGTCCAGAACCATGTTTATACAAATTATAGTGATTTGATTCCTTTTGGTAGTAATTCTGATGATGCTCTTCTGCTTTATAGAAGATACTAACAGGAGAAATTTCAGTTACAATAGGTAGTTGAAATTTTTCTGATTCTTCTAACTTTTGTTTTGATGCAAGTGCATACTTTTGTTGTTCATCAGAGTGATAAAAAATTGCTGTTCGATATTGAGTTCCGATATCAGCAAATTGTTGATTCAATGTTGTTGGATTAATATTTGTCCAAAATACATTGAGTAGCTGAGTGTAAGATATTTTTTGTGGGTCAAATAAGATTTCTATTGCTTCCGTATGACCTGTTGTTCCAGTGCAAATTGTTTGGTATGTAGGATCTTTAGTGTGTCCTCCTATATAACCAACTATAGTTTTAAGAACACCCTCTAATTGATCAAATGGGGGTTGCATACACCAAAAACACCCACCTGCAAATGTTGCTTTTTTTTGTTCCATATTTCTAAACGAATCAAAAGGATAGATTTTCTATAGATTTAGAATTTGTTCAATTTGAATAAATCCAAAATAAGCTAGTAATGGAATTGGAAAAGTTGCAACTATTATTGTAAGGATAAAGCCTTTCCAAGAGAAAAAGCGACTTACTCCTGCAATCATAACAATACCACCACCTCCAACAATGACAAAATTCCCAGGAAGATTAAGTAAGATGGCTAATAAAAAATAACGATATTTTTGAATTTGACCTGCAATTTTTTGAATTAGCCATGATCCGAGTTTTGTTCTCGAAAGTTGTTTCTCTAAAAACTGCTCTCCATCATTAGGATCAAAAAAAGAATAACTTATACAAATCTTATCTAGCTGATGATGAAACTAAATGCTTGGAAAAATAAAGTTGTATAAATTATTTTTCAGGCGTTCCTTAGTATTTAAAGTTATATCCTTTTTAGAGAAATATGAATTGATCCATTGACTAGGAAGATGTCTTCCTAAAAAAAATGAAAGGCTAAGTCCTAACAAAGTACAAATATAAACAAGTAGAATTCCTTCCTTTCCAAATAAATACATTAAAACAACACCTAATTCTACTTTTCCTGATTCTGCTTTTGATATATCTAGTAAATCGTCAATTAATTGTAATAATTCTTTTCCTGACTCATCAGCATCATTTGCAATATCAACAATAGTCTCATTATCAGGAAGAAAATCTTTATCTTGTAATAAAGGTAAGTTTCCTAAAATCACAGTAAGTGCTTAGGCACAAGTAAATCAGTGTTTTATATCCATTTAAACCTTAATTTTCAACAACTTAGCGTTAATCAAATACTGGATTACTTTATCACTATTACTTAAGAGGTGTTCGTAGTTCATGGCTGACAACATTTAAAAATTCAGATTTTAAACGATTAGCATCATCTGCTTTGTTCTTCGCCAAAACTAAATCTTCTGCGATTTTTTTTCTTTTTTGAATTTCTATTTGTAGTTGTTGATTAGCATAAACATATTCAATGCATAAACCTATAAAAGGAATTAAGTATGCAAGAATTTTCAAAAAATGAGCAATATTGAAGTGATGGTCAAATAAGGCCGTAGAACCAAACGTCATATGAACTTGGGTTAGTATATTTGGAATCATACTAAGGATCACAGTAAATAAAAAAATATTTGAACTTTTTTTATAAAGCAGAAAAGAAAGAACACCAACAATGATAAATAAAAGTAAAGGAAGAAGGTCATAAGGTCATAAGATCTTGTAATAATTGCATTCGGAAAAATTATATGTGGTAGTATACTGCTAATTGCAGAAATATGAATAACTCCATAAGCAAAAAATCCAAAAATAAAACTGATAATAAGAACAAATTGAAAATTGTGTTTTAATCTAGATTTTGGTTGTCGAGTTAGAATTAAACTTAAACCAACAATTAAAATAAGAGGATTAAAAACTCGACAAAGAGTCCATGTGAAAGGAATAAAATCAGCATTTTTTGCAGTTACTTGAATTAAGTGGTCTGATGCAAGCACATGAAATGCATCCATAATTCCAGCAAAAAATAATGAAACGCCAATAATAGGAGCTGTTACATCTTTATTTATTTTAAAAGAGATAAAAGTAAGTAGTGCAGTAAAAATTGCAGTAACAAAAGCACTCCATTCTAAAATTGTATGTGTAAATGCACCTGATAAAAGAGTAAATGAGGTTTCAATATGAAGCTGTAGATTTTGAGGAATAACTACACTTTTAATTGAGGAAAAATTAAATCCTAATAAACCAAGAATAGAAGGTAAGAAAGAAATAAAAACTACTGAAAATATTAGTTTTTTTGAGAGACTGATATTTTTATTCAATTGACCTGAAAATATAGGGTACTGGTTTTGTGTACTTTTGGAATTCATTGATGTTATTGTTTTTACAAGTATTATTTATGACGAATAAGGAAAAAACTATTTTTAATAACATTTTTTTATAAAAATCTTTTTGTAAAATATATAAAAACCTATTTATATTCAATAAAAAGCGGTTTTAATACAAAATATGTCTAAAATGATGAATTAGGTTGTCGTAAAAATTCGATTTCTTTATCCGTAGAAGCTCGTTCTAAAGTTTTATTTCGATGAGGATAACGTCCAAATCTATCAATAATTGATTTATGTTGAAGCTCAAAGTCTAGCTTTGATCCCATTTCTGGTTCACTAAATAATCCGACAGCAATCTCATGAATTTTTGATGATTCACTATGCATAAACGGCATATAAAGAAATGATTTTTGTACTGGAGATAGTACTTGATGAGCATTCGTGTTAATTGCTTCTTGAGCTAAGACCAAAGCAAGAGAATCATTAGCAAAAGATAAAGCATTATCACGGTAAATATTTCTTGAAAATTGATCAAGTATGATAATTTCAGCAAGCCTACCAAGCGGATTTTTTCTCCAAACATATAACTCACACTGTTTGGCTGAAGTATGAATAGCTTGAAAACGACTTGTTAGTAATGAATCAAATTGTGTATCTTTTTTCCACCAATATGTTGGTTCAATTTCATTAAACCAAAAATCAATAATTTCTGTGTAATTCATTCGATTTTATTGGAAGTGAATTGTTCTTTTTTAAAAAGAAATGATTTTTCACAAAAATAGTGCAATTAGTCTGTAATCTAAAGTTTTATTCAAAAAAAAAGGGAATTTTGCATCAAATACAAAATCCCCTTTTTTATTCTAGTAAAGTTAGTTCTTATAGGTTTTTAATTGTACGAATTAAACCTTTAAGCATTTTAACTCCTTTATGTTCAGCTTTAACTGCTTCATGAACTGTTCGATGCTCAACACGTTGAATCATGTAAGCAAACTTTTGTTTTAGAAGTGGATCTTTTGCTAAACGTGGTAAAATATTGATTAATGCTTTTGATTTTAGTTGTATATTGGTACCAAA
>JBNMNM010000162.1:0-6646 GCA_051275585.1 bacterium
TTGAGGAATTAGGGTAGGAAATATTTTTTGGAGTTTAGAAGTAGGTTGATTCCAACCAATACCATATAAATCAAAATTTTTACTTTGATGCTGTTCAAAATAGTGAATACTTCTTTTTCTTGCTGTATAAAGTTCTTTCAGCGAGGATGAAGATTTATTCATAGAAATATTTACAAGAAGTTTTTTTTGATCAAAAGAAATACTAGGTGGTGTGGGATAGTTTGATGGTTGTGGTACACAAGGAACCTTATAATAATTTTTTTCATTAATAACATTATCATGCCATGTAAAAATTACTGGAAACTGTGAGTGCCATTGAAGGTTCCAATTTTCTGGGCAAACAGCTTTTCCTTCAAGAAGAAGTAATGCCATTTTATTTTGCATGCCTGAGCTCAAGATTTCTTGATAAAGATTTCTTGAGCTTTTTTTTTGGAGTTTTCTTTTTATCTGTCGTGCTTTCCCTTTTACTCCTTGATATGTACTGATGATTTCAAAAAAAATGACCCATTCACAATCTTCTAAGGAATGATTATCAGAGGTATCTAATAGGTAGCCTCGTTTCTCTAGCTCTTTACGTAGGTGAATATATGGATCATTGCAGGAATCACGAACATTTGGGTCAAATAATTGTCCCTGATCATGAGATAAAGAGTGGATAAGAATTTTTTTCATAATTAGGGCTATTTTGAAGTTTGTTGTAACTCACGGTGTTATACTTATCGAAAAATTTGGAGAGAACGTTTTAGAAAATAAAGTAATAAAAAGCCTAAACTGAGACCATTTTTCCATTCTATAGGTTTAGCTTGAATTGCTTTCATTAGGTTTTTAAATGCATTTACGTTATCAAAATTACGAGCATATCTATGTGCTAAATATCGATAATATAACCATAATCCTTGTGCTTGTTTTTCTTTTGAAAAGTTTTTGCTCAACAAGTATCGTTCTAAAACTGTCCAAAGTTCTTTTTCAAACTTATTATGGCTTTTTGAAAGTCCTGTAGGATTCAAACGGTATTTAGCCAATGGTTTGGAAATATAACCTACTTTAAATTTTTTGGTTATTCTGATCCATAAATCCCAGTCTTCTGCGACTGATAAGTTTTCATCAAAACCACCAACAATATTTAATGCTTCTTTTGTAACTATTACTGTTAAAGTTGCAATAAAATCATAAACAACTAAATCTTCATAAATATTTCCTTCAATTTTGAGATTTTTGATATGCTTTAATGGTTTTGGCGAATATTCTCCATTTTTATCAAATTCTTTGTAATTAGAGTGAACTAAACCAATATTATCTTTTGTATTCTCAAAATAGTTAATTTGATAATCAAGTTTATTTTTCAACCAAAAATCATCAGAATCCAAAAAAGCAATATATTTACCTTGAGCTAGTTTTATTCCTTGATTTCTAGTTGTAGCTACTCCTTTATTTTTTTCTTTGAAGGCTTTAATTCTTGAATCTTGAATAGTTAAGACTTTTTCATAAGTGTTATCTGATGAACCATCATCAATAATAAGTAATTCCCAATTCTGATAAGTTTGCATCAGCACACTTTGTATCGACTCCAAAATTGTTTCAGAGGCATTGTATGCAGGCATAATGATACTTACTAGTGGAGAGTCTGTTGTCTGCAATATCATACTTGTCTTAAGGAATCTTTATTTTCCAGAAACCATTGGTATGTTGACTGTAAACCATCATGTAAGCTTAAATTTGCAGTCCATCCTAAATTTTTTAAGCGATTGACATCTTGAAGCTTCCTAATGGTTCCATCAGGTTTACTAGAATCCCAAAGAATCTCTCCCTTATGTCCAACGATTTTTTGAATTTCATGGGCTAAATTTTTGATTGTAACATCTTTCCCTGTTCCTAGATTATACAAATCACCAGAAGTGTCTCCTGTACTTAAATTCTGCATCATAAATAAACAAGCATCAGCCATATCATCTACATGTAAAAATTCACGCATAGGTTTTCCTGTACCCCATAATTGAACTGGAGCATCTCCATTTAATTTTGCATCATGAAATTTACGAATCATTGCTGGTAGAACATGGGAGTTTTCAAGATCAAAGTTATCATTCGAACCATAGAGATTTGTTGGCATTGCTGAAATAAAGTTTGTACCATATTGTCGATTATAGCTCTGGCACATTTTAATTCCTGCAATTTTTGCTATGGCATAAGCCTCATTTGTTGGCTCAAGTTCTCCTGTGAGTAAATACTCTTCCTTCATTGGCTGAGGGCAAAGCTTTGGGTAGATACAGGAACTTCCTAAAAAAAGCAGTTTTGTCACACCATGCAAATAAGACTGGTGAATAATATTATTCTGAATTTGAGTATTTTGATAAATAAACTCTGCAGGATAGGTATTATTTGCATGAATTCCCCCAACTTTTGCTGCTGCAAGAAATACATAGTGGGGTTTTGATTGTTGAAAGAAATCAGCAACAGCTGTTTGATTCGTCAAATCTAATTCTTGCCGACTTCTGGTAAGAATTTCTGTGAACTTATGCTCCTTAAGCTGGCGAACAATTGCAGAACCTACAAGTCCGTTATGTCCAGCTACAAAAATTTTTGAATCTTGATTCATATGGTTTTATCTTATTTGACTATATTAGTATTTTATTCAAAATAGTTGAAGGTTTGAAATCCACCATCTTTAATATACTCATTTTGCTTTGCTTCCTTTAAATCAGCTTGAACCATTTCTTTAACTAACGCAGAGAGCTCATACTCTGGTTGCCAACCAAGCTGGTTGTTTGCTTTTGAAGCATCACCAATTAACAACTCTACTTCAGTAGGTCGAAAATAACGTGGATCAACTTCTACAATGACATTTCCTGTTTTTTTATCAATACCTTTTTCATTGATTTCACTACCATGCCACTCTATTTCAATTCCAGCTTCTTGAAATGCCATCCCTACAAAGTCTCGAACCGTAGTGGTTACTCCTGTAGCCAATACAAAATCTTCTGGATTTTCTACCTGTAACATCATCCACATTCCTCGAACATAATCTTTTGCATGTCCCCAATCACGTTTTGCATCTAGGTTACCCAAAAAAAGCTTTTTTTGTAAACCTAGAGACATTTGAGCTACTGCACGAGTGATCTTTCGAGTTACAAAAGTTTCGCCACGAATAGGTGATTCATGATTAAATAAAATTCCATTACAGGCAAACATATTATAAGCTTCCCGATAATTTACTGTAATCCAGTAAGCATAAAGTTTTGCCACCGCATAAGGAGAACGAGGATAAAAAGGTGTAGTTTCTTTTTGAGGAACTTCTTGAACTAGACCATATAATTCACTTGTGGAGGCCTGATAAAACTTAGTTTTTTTGGTTAATTTTAAAATACGAATTGCTTCTAATATTCTTAAAGTTCCAATTCCATCAGCATTAGCAGTATATTCAGGAGTCTCAAAAGAAACCTGTACATGACTTTGAGCCGCTAAGTTATAAATTTCATCTGGTTGTACTTCTTGGATGATTCGAATCAGATTTGTTGAATCTGTTAGATCTCCATAGTGGAGAAAAAAATTGGGATTGGAGGTATGAGGATCTTGATAGAGGTGATCAATTCTTTTTGTATTAAAAGAAGAAGCTCTACGTTTGACACCATGTACCTGATATCCTTTTTTTAATAGAAGCTCAGAAAGATAAGCTCCATCTTGTCCTGTAACTCCTGTAATTAGTGCGATCTTTGACATATATATAAATGAAAAAGGTTTTAATTTATTTTAGAAATGCTTTTTTAGCAAAGAGCATTATGCATACCATATAATTGATTAGGAACAGCTGAAAAATAACTTATACAACTTTATTTTTCCAAGCATTTAGTTTCATCATCAGCTAGATGAGATTTGTATAAGTTATTCTTTTTTTGATCCTTAGTCTTAGTTAGCTTTCACCAAAACTGTTTGTAAAGCTCAACATGTGTTTGGGCTGAGTTTTTCCAGCTAAATTTTTTAATTTGTTCAAATCCTTTCTCTATCAAAGATAATTGCAAGTCAATATCTTGAGCTAATTTTATGATAGAATTAGCTAACTCTTCATTGTTCATAGGATCAATATAAATAGCCGCATCACCTGTAACTTCAGGAAGTGAACTACAATTTGACGTAATTACTGGAGTTCCGCAAGCCATTGCTTCCAGTGGAGGGAGTCCAAATCCTTCATAAAGAGAGGGAAATAGAAAAAGCATTGCTCCTGAATAAATTGCGGGTAAATCTTCATAAGGAAGATAACCTGTAAAAATAATTTGTTTTTTTGTAATAAGACTCAAGCAGATATTTTTAAACTCAGGATTATTTATGATGAGTTCGTATTTCTTTCCTGTAATGACAAGTGGTGGAAGACTTGGATCAATTTGTAATGCTTGAGAGTAAGAAATAATCAACCCATTGATATTTTTATGGGGTTTTACATTTCCAAGAAATAATAAATATTCAGAAGGTAAGTTATATTTTTTTTGAACTTGTTGTATTTCTTCTTTAGAACGGCGGTAGAAAAAATCAGATACTCCATTGTGAATTACCTGAATTTTTTCTTCAGGGACTTGAAAAAAATGTATGATTTCTTTTTTGGAAAATTCAGATACTGTAATAATAGCATCTGCTCTTTTTATTACCAGTTTTAAAAATTGTTCTGCGTAAAGCCTTTTATTGATTCCAGGGAAAAATTCTTTCATTACTGCATGACAAATATCATGAACTGTAACAATTAAAGTTCCTTTATATGAAACAGGAGCATTGTAGTGTGGTACATGTAAAACTGAATTTGTTTTTATTTTTTCAATCCAACGTACCTGCTCTTTAATCCCATAAATAGAATCATTATAAGTTTGTTGTGCAAGTTGGGTTGAAGGGAATGTTTTTTTATTATCTCTAACCAGTAGTTCTATTGGAAGTTCAGAGTGATCTGTTTCAATATTTGTAACAAGATTTTGAATGTAGGTGCCAATGCCACTATTAGGATACATTCGGCAGTCAAAATAAATCTTTTTTAACTGGGAAGAAACTAAGGAGTGAACTTTTTTGATTTGCTTATCAGGAGAGTATTTTGTCTTAACTGCATTAAGACCATTTTTTCGAAATTGATTTAGATTATATTGATTTTTGGATAAACGATCAAAAATTTGTAAAAGTTCACCCTTTTGTTCAATATCAAATAAAATTCCATTTTTATTATCAATAACTTCAGGTAAAGCCCCACAGTGATTAGCTACAACAACCGTTTCTCTCGCCATTGCTTCAATTGCAGTCAAACCAAAAGACTCAGGAACTAAGGATGAAATTAAAAGAACATCATTGTGATCTAAAATATTTGGAATATCATTACAATATCCTTTAATTCTAATTTTCCATCCTTGTTGATTTAATTCTTTGGCTGTATTTTGAAGTTTCGTCCAATGAGAGTCTTGCTCTAATAATGGTTCACCAATAAATGTAATTTCAATGGGCAAAGGAGAAGATTGTTTTTTTAATTCGTCAAGAATTTTCCATTGTCCTTTTTCGTTAGAAATTTGTCCTATGACTGATATTTTAATGGGAAGATTAAAAACATCTGATCGTTTTACTTGCCTTTTCTCCAAAAATGGAGAATTCACCCAATTGTGAATTACCTGCATTTTAGAAAAAACAGTTGTTCTTTTGTATTGATGTAAAACCGTATCTGAAACTGCAATGATAGACTTAATTTGAGGCAACCTGCCAAATAGAGTCACCATTCTTTTTTGTCGACCTTCAAAGATAAGGTGAATATGCCAGATAATTTTTGCAGGTGAAATTAAACTAAGAATAGAACTAGTTAAGAAAGTTCTCCCACCATTGCAATAAATTACATCAATTTGATGTTTTTTAACTAGTCGTGATAATGTCCATGCAGCTTTTAATGAGCTATAAGCATAAGAGCTAAGATCATAAATAAAATGCTTCTTTAGAGAATGTGTTCCTGTTGGAATAACCCAATAAGAAAAGCCTTTTTCCTTTAATAGTTTTGTAAATTTGCCTTCTTCTGGAAGCCCAATATAAATATTCCAATTTTCAGTACTACGGAAATAATCAAGAATTCCCAAAAGGATGGATTGTCCTCCTCCAACCTTATCTCCAAACTGATCTAGGAATAAAATATTTTTTTTCTTGCGTACCATTTTCAGGAAACCATTTATTATTTTTTGTGAATTAAAGAAATAGGATTATGCTTATCTTCAAAAAAAAATTCTACTGAAAAAACTGATTCTTTATAAAAACAATAATTGTTCTAGTTATATGTCTATATATTAGAGAAATAAAGAATAGTGTACTGCAGAAAACTGTATGAAATCAATTTAAATAAATTTTTATTGAAAACAGCTTGACAAGGAAGAGTAATTACAGAAATTTTTTTTGTTTAAAACTTGGACATTGCCTTTGAACGAAATGCTTTCTGCAATCTCGCTTCTTTAGAGGTGGGTCGAGGAAAGCCAACCTAGAGACCTTTAGTCCCATTTTTTAAATAAACCAAAAATCGACTTAAGTACCGCATATTACTAGTAATTTCCTAATTCGTGTGGTACGCTATTTCTTTAATCATTCAATAGTCTCTCTTTGGAGTGCCCAATGTTAGCTGGCGTAAGATTTTTAGCTCACCCTACAGATT